>CAUQGR010000025.1:0-23461 GCA_963517545.1 uncultured Streptococcus sp.
TTCATTATAACAAAAAACCGCTTTGCAACGGCTTTTTGACTATATTTCACTCCATGTTATCTTTTTAAACCCACGGAAAAAGAGAAAGATACCAATAAAGAGAACAGCTAAAGGAATAATCTTTGTAAGAAAAACATTTGAAATCCCCATCCACTCATAGTAACGGAGCAGAGAACCTACAATAAGGTGGGCAACAATCATACTGTTAAAGGGACGAAAAAACTCTTCTTTCCAATTCCAAATACTGATGACCAGCGAAATCGTAAAGACAGATAAACTATCCCAGGGAGTAGGAAGATAAAAGGCTCCTTCTTGTACAAAACTTCCTATTCCTACATATCCCAGAACAACTAGCAGAACAAGAATCCCAACGACAATATAGGTGCCAATTTTCATTTTAGGAGAATCTTGGACTAAACTCCATCGTAAGATTGTGGCCACAAGTCCAAATCCAATCAGAAAAAGAAGAAGTTGCCCTAAAAAAGTGAGCAAATTGACTGTTAAGAGAGGACCTTTAGAAAAATCACTTAGTAGTTGATAATAACGTAATACCGCTAGGACCAGAATTGGTGTCAAAAGGGACTCCTTGATAGAACTACATGGCGCTTCCTTGAGCATCTCTTTCATTATTGTTTTAGGATTCTTACCTAGATAATCCTCTGCACTCATGCCATCTCGTTCTGCTTCTGAGAAATCTAGCATCATCAAATAAATCTGCTCTCTGAGATAGTCCTCATCATAAAGAAATCCAGCAAGATTAAAACTATCCCAAAGTTCCTCAAAATACTGCTGATTCTCCTCAGAAAACTCATGCAACAAAGCACTTGTTTCTTCGTAATACTTCATTTTCTTCATGGTTTACCCCCATTCTTAATTCCTTCTACTTTTTGACTCAAATCGTCCCATTGTTGCCAAAAGACCGAGACACGCTCTTCTCCTTCTTTAGTTAACGAAAAATACTTCCGATCTGGACCATCTGGCGACGGGCGCATGTCGCCTCTTATCCATTGATTTTTTTCTAACTTTTGCAACAAAGGATAAATAGTTCCTGGAACGATAGTATCAAATCCAGCCTCTCGCAAAGTCTGAACCAACTCATAACCATATCGCTCTTTTTGACCAATCATATCCAAGACACAACCCTCAAGAACACCTTTTAATAGTTGAGTTTCCTTCATCCCTTCTCCCTTCCAATCTATTTTGTAATACCTACTAGTAGCTTCACCTATAGTATACTACTTTCATACTAGTTTGTAAAGCATAATAGTTAATACTTTTCGAAAATCTCTTCAAACCACGTCAGCGTCGCCTTGCCGTAGATATGTAACTGACTTCGTCAGTCTTATCTACAACCTCAAAACGGTGTTTTGAGCAACCTGCGGCTAGCTTCCTAGTTTGCTCTTTGATTTTCATTGAGTATAAATAAAAAAACAGAACTAGCATGAACTAGTCCTGTCTATTTTTACCCAATCACACTTCCATTTGGTACAGCTGGATCAACTGTAAGAAGGGTTAATTGTCCATCATGTTCAGCTGAGAGAATCATCCCTTGGCTGACATATTTCTTCATCATTTTACGAGGTTTAAGGTTAGCAACGATTTGAACTTTCTTGCCGACCAATTCTTGTTCATTTGGATAGTATTTTGCAATTCCTGAGAGGATTTGACGATCTTCACCATCACCAGCATCCAAGCGGAATTGAAGCAACTTATCTGAACCTTCTACTTTAGACACTTCTTTGACTTCTGCAACACGAATTTCAACCTTGTCAAAGTCTTCAAACTTAATTTCTTCCTTGTTTAGTTTGAGTTCAACTTCATCTGGATTCCATTCTTTCTCGACTGCTGGCTTGTTACCTTCCATTTGTTCCTTGATATAGGCGATTTCTTCTTCCATATCCAGGCGTGGGAAGATTGGTGTTCCTTTAGCAACTACAGTCACACCTGCAGGGAAATCAACCAAGCTCAAGTTCTCAAGGCTAGCAACTTCTGATAAACCAAGTTGAGTCAAAACTGCACGACTGGTTTCCATCATAAACGGCTCAATCAAGTGAGCGACGACACGAAGGCTAGCTGCCAAGTGGCTCATGACACTTGCTAATTGGTCACGGAGTGCTTCATCTTTTGCCAAGACCCATGGAGCTGTCTCGTCTATGTATTTGTTAGTACGAGAGATCAGAGTCCAGACTGCTTCAAGTGCACGTGGGTAGTCAACTGCTTCCATGTAGGTGTGGTAGTCAGCGATTGATTGTTCTGCAACCTCAGCAAGAGCATGGTCAAACTCTGTTACACCTTCTACATAGGCAGGGACTTGCCCGTCAAAGTATTTATTAATCATAGAAACCGTACGGTTGAGGAGATTCCCAAGGTCATTGGCCAATTCGTAGTTGATACGGCCTACATAGTCTTCAGGAGTGAAGGTTCCGTCTGAACCAACTGGAAGGCTACGCATGAGGTAGTAACGAAGTGGATCTAGTCCAAAACGCTCTATCAACATTTCAGGATAGACAACATTCCCTTTAGACTTAGACATCTTGCCGTCTTTCATGACAAACCAACCATGACCAATCAAGCGTTCTGGCAATTTGATATCTAACATCATAAGAAGGATTGGCCAGTAGATTGAGTGAAAACGAAGGATGTCTTTTCCAACCATATGGAAGACTGTTCCGTTCCAGAACTTGTCAAAGTTAGCGTGTTCGTCTTGATCGTAGCCAAGAGCTGTCACATAGTTGAGTAGAGCATCAAACCAAACATAGACAACGTGTTTTGGATTTGATGGGACAGGCACACCCCATGTAAAGGTTGTACGAGAAACTGCCAAATCCTCTAAACCTGGCTCGATGAAGTTGCGAAGCATTTCATTCAGACGACCATCTGGAGTGATAAATTCAGGATGGGACTTGAAAAATTCGACCAAACGATCTTGGTATTTGCTAAGGCGAAGGAAGTATGATTCTTCAGATACCCATTCAACCTCGTGACCTGATGGAGCAATACCACCAGTTACATTTCCAGCTTCATCACGGAATACTTCCGCAAGTTGGCTTTCTGTAAAGAATTCCTCATCTGAAACTGAATACCAACCAGAGTATTCACCCAAGTAAATATCATCTTGAGCCAGCAAGCGCTCAAAGACCTGTGCGACAACTTTTTCATGGTAGTCATCCGTTGTACGGATAAATTTATCGTATGAGATATCTAGTAATTGCCAGAGTTCTTTAACTCCAACTGCCATTCCATCAACATAGGCTTGTGGTGTAATGCCAGCTTCTTCTGCTTTCTGCTGGATTTTTTGACCATGCTCATCAAGACCTGTCAGATAAAAGACATCGTAGCCCATCAGGCGTTTGTAACGTGCTAGGACATCACATGCGATAGTTGTGTAGGCAGAACCGATATGAAGTTTACCAGATGGATAGTAAATCGGCGTTGTAATATAAAAATTCTTTTCAGACATAATTTTTCCTTTCCAGGCAAATGAAACCTGTTTTTCTAACACTTCATTATATCACATTTTTAAGGATTTTCGATAGGGAAATCCATACAAAAACAAGATAGACGAGTGTCCATCTTGTTGATTTTATTCATAACGAAGGGCTTCGATTGGGTCAAGTTTCGATGCCTTGTTGGCTGGCAAGACCCCAAAAACTATACCCACGCTAGCCGAAACTGCAAGACTAAATAGGGCAACTGGGATCGATACTCCCACTTCTATACCCGCAATCAAACCTTGCAGTAACAAACCTGCTAAGGCAGTTAAACCACTTGCAATTGTCAAGCCAATTAATCCACCTAACAAGGTCAAAATCATGGATTCAATCAAAAACTGGATTAAAATATTAGCACGAGTTGCACCCAAAGCCTTACGGAGACCAATTTCACGGGTACGCTCTGTCACCGAAACCAGCATGATATTCATAACACCAGTTCCTCCAACAAAGAGAGAAATACCTGCAATGGCACTAATAATCGTCGTCATAAAACTAAACGTTTGTTGAACTTCTGCAAATGCAGCTGACTCATCTGATACTTGATATTCTCCCTGTTGCAAGCCAGCAAGCTCTGTCATTTTTCGTGCTAATTCTGGACCCAGAGTTTGAGTCAAGCTTGTGTCATTCACTCGAAAGACAATATTAGCTATTTCATCTACATTAAAATTCGCAGCAAGGGAAGTATTTGTGGTAATGGGCAAGCCACCAAAACCATATATTTTTGAACGTTTAGCCTCTGGACTAGTATAAACCCCAATAACCCGGTAACTAAATCCATTGACTTCTACAACCTTGTTAATAGCCTCTTGAGGAGAGCCAAATAAACTAATGGACAATTCTTCATCAAGTAAAATGACACTTGCAAACTCTTTGAAATCTTGCTCTCTCAGACTACGACCTGCAAGAATTTCATTGTTAACAGCCTCCATATAGGTTCTATTCCCGCCTGTCAAATTGGCATTTTCAACCTTTTTATCTTTATAAGTCAAGATGGCGTTCGTTGAGTTGGTTACATAGTAATTATCCACTCCCTTGAGTTTGGCTGCCTCCTTGACCCAAGATTCTTGCGGTTTTGGTGGTTCAACATGAACTTCCTCTTCTTTTCCAGAAACCGTAAAAGCTGATTGTTTCTGAGTAAAAGACCCATCTTTACTTTTTTTAGAAGAGAAAAAGACACTAATATTCTTCTGAGATTTGGTCATATCTTTGTTGAGTTGACGAGATAGGGAGTCACCTAGAGCCATAATCACAACAACTGATGAAACACCGATAATAATCCCAATCATGGTAAGCAAAGAACGCATCTTGTGAGCCATAATAGATGAAAAGGCAAATTTCAGATTCTGCATCTTAGTTTTCCTCCTTTTCTAACTGAGCACTATCAGATGAAATAACTCCATCGCGAATGACAATCTGACGTTTGGCATAAGCAGCTATTTCAGGCTCATGCGTTACCATGATAATGGTTTTTCCTTCTTTGTTCAAGTCAACCAATAATTGCATGATTTGGTTACCTGTTTTGGTATCCAAGGCTCCTGTCGGTTCGTCCGCTAGGATAATAGAAGGATTGTTTACCAAGGCACGCGCAATAGCCACACGTTGTTTTTGACCACCAGATAATTCCGAAGGCAAATGGTGACTACGCTCAGTCAATTCAACCTTGTCTAAATACTCCTCAGCTAACTTGCGCCGTTTTGAAGCCGAAACTCCTGCGTAAATCAAGGGCAATTCTACATTTTGCAGAGCATTGAGTTTAGATAGAAGAAAGAACTGCTGAAAGACAAAACCGATTTGTTGGTTACGAACTTTGGCTAATTGTTTTTCACCCAATCCAGCCACTTCTTGGCCTTCAAGATAATATTCTCCACTGCTTGGTGTATCCAACATGCCAATGGTATTCATTAGAGTAGACTTACCCGAACCTGATGGTCCCATGATGGCAACGAATTCACCCTCATTCACTTCAAGGTTAATATTTTTGAGTACCTGCAGTTCTTGGTCACCATTACGATAACTTCTGCAGATATTTTTTAGACTAATTAGTTGCTTCATCAGCCTTCACCTCTTTTCCTTCCTCTAGAGAAGACGTTGGGTTACTGATGACCTTGACTCCATTTGTCAGACCTGAAGTGATTTCTTGGTTGTCTGCATCAGCATTACCCAAACCAACTTCCACTTTCTTGGCCTTTTTCTGCTCGTCAAGCACCCAGACATAGTTCTTATCATTTTCAGTCACAACACTTGTTAGAGGAACCAAAATGGCTTTACTCTTATTCTTGACCTCAACACTTACTGAGAATCCTTGTTTCAAATCACCGATTTCACTTGTAACATCGATGGTATATGGATATTTAGAACCAGAATTACCACCTGCTGCGGCAGTAGCTGCACTTGCTGCTTCACCACTAGTTTTAGGATAGTCAGAAATGTAGCTAATCTTACCAGTCCAGCTCTTATCTTGGTAAACTTTAGAAGTAAAGGTTACTTCTTGTCCTACAGAGAGATTGGCAAGATTATATTCAGATAGTTCCCCCTTAACTTGCAAGTTTTCATTGCTAACGACATGAACTACCACCTGGCTAGCTCCAGTTGGAGATTTAGAAACATTACGGTTGACTTCGACCACAGTTCCCTCTAGGGTACTGAGAACCGTCATTGCATCTAACTGACTTTGAGCCTTACTTAATTGTGCCGCAGCGTCTGCACGAGCATCACGGGCATCACCTAATTGTGCATCAATAGAGGATACCGAATTTCCTGCGACTGGAGTTGGACTTTGCACCGTTGCATCTTCTCCTCCTGCTGGCGCAGAGGCTTGAGGAGCCGGAGCTGAAGCGGCTTCATTTCGCGCTTGGTTGAGTTCGTTGATATGACGATCTGCCTTAGCTACTGCTCGACTCGCTGAATCATAGGCCGCCTGGGCTTCTGAACTACTGTACTTGACTAAAGCCTGTCCTTCACTGACTTTATCGCCCACAGAAACAAGGATTTCATCTAAATCTCCCTTACTAGCATCAAAATAAACATACTGTTCATTTTTTGCCGTTACTGTCCCTGATAATAAAACGGAGGATGCCACGCTTCCTTCCTTGGCAACAACAAGATGAGTAGCCTCATCTTTTACAGCAGTCTGAGAAGGTTGTCTAAAGAGCAAAATGCCCCCAGCACCCAATACAACTACACTGGCAGCACCAATTGCTGCATACAATTGCCACTTTTTAGCTTTACCATTCTTTTTCATAATGAAACTCCTTTTTGATTTAAAGTTATTAACAATATTATACAAAAATTATCAATTTGAAACAATAACATTTCAGAACGAAATAATGACATTTCAGGATTTAATTATTGTTCGGAATTTTTGCTTAGTTATTGTACTAGATATATAATACACTTTATTTTTATTTTTTGCAAGCCTTTTCTTTAAATTTTTTGAACGTAGCAGATTTTTGCAATCAAATCAAAAAAAAGATAGAATATGACTATCAAAAAATGACACTCTACTATTTAAAAGAGTACAAAGGAGTTTTCAATGAGAGAATATGATATCATTGCTATCGGTGGAGGTAGTGGAGGAATTGCTACCATGAACCGAGCTGGTGAGCATGGAGCCAAAGCGGCTGTTATTGAGGAAAAGAAATTAGGTGGAACCTGCGTCAACGTCGGCTGTGTTCCGAAAAAAATCATGTGGTACGGGGCACAAATCGCTGAGACTTTCCATCAATTTGGAGAAGACTACGGCTTTAAGACTACTGATCTTAACTTTGACTTTGCAACCCTACGTCGCAATCGTGAAGCCTACATCGATCGCGCTCGTTCTTCTTATGATGGCAGTTTTAAACGCAACGGTGTAGACTTGATTGAAGGCCATGCTGAATTTGTAGATTCTCATACTGTTAGCGTAAATGGTGAACTGATTCGTGCTAAACATATCGTGATTGCTACTGGTGCCCATCCAAGTATTCCAAATATTCCTGGTGCTGAGCTAGGTGGCTCTTCTGATGATGTATTTGCCTGGGAAGAACTTCCAGAGTCCGTTGCTATTCTAGGTGCCGGCTATATTGCCGTTGAATTGGCTGGCGTACTCCACACTTTTGGTGTCAAGACAGACCTCTTTGTTCGCCGCGATCGTCCTTTACGTGGTTTTGATTCTTACATCGTTGAAGGTTTGGTTAAGGAAATGGAAAGAACAAACTTGCCACTTCATACTCACAAAGTCCCTGTCAAGTTAGAAAAAACTGCTGAAGGCATTACCATTCATTTCGAAGATGGTACTAGTCACACAGCTAGCCAAGTTATCTGGGCTACTGGTCGCCGTCCAAACGTTAAGGGCTTGCAACTTGAAAAAGCTGGAGTGACTCTGAACGAACGTGGCTTTATCCAAGTAGATGAATACCAAAATACTGTTGTTGAGGGAATCTACGCTCTAGGTGATGTAACAGGCGAAAAAGAACTAACTCCAGTTGCTATCAAGGCTGGACGTACTTTGTCTGAACGTCTCTTTAACGGCAAAACAACTGCTAAAATGGATTACTCAACTATTCCAACCGTTGTCTTTTCACACCCTGCTATCGGAACGGTTGGATTGACAGAAGAGCAAGCTATTAAAGAATATGGTCAAGACCAAATCAAGGTTTACAAATCAAACTTTACTTCTATGTACTCTGCTTGCACTGGCAACCGTCAAGAAACACGTTTCAAATTGATTACAGCTGGTCCAGAAGAAAAAGTTGTCGGACTTCATGGAATTGGCTACGGCGTTGATGAAATGATTCAAGGCTTTGCTGTTGCTATCAAAATGGGAGCAAGCAAGGCTGACTTTGATGCAACTGTGGCAATTCACCCAACTGCATCTGAAGAATTTGTAACCATGCGTTAATCGAAATAAAAGAAGCTGATACAAATGTGTCTGCTTCTTTTTTGATGTTTTCGAATCAACAAAACAATTATCCAACTTAACCAGTAAGCAAAATCGGCCGTTACAGTTTTTGTTACCTTATTTTTAAAAATTGGTTGACAATGATTTCGCTATGAGTATAATAGTTACTATACATCAGAAAAGAGGTTAACTATTTTGAAAAAAGCTCACGTTTATGCCATCCCTGCTATTGGGGCTGCTCTCATTGCTGTTTTGGCACAAATCAGTCTTCCAATTGGACCTGTTCCCTTCACTCTGCAAAACTTTGCAATCGGCTTGATTGCTACTGTCTTTAGACCCAGAGAGGCTGTACTTTCTGTTGGACTCTATCTTCTTCTAGGTGCCATCGGTCTTCCTGTCTTTGCAGGAGGTGGAGCTGGTTTGCAGGCTTTAGTTGGCCCTACTGCAGGCTATCTTTGGTTTTATCTCGTTTACTCTGGACTTACTTCCTCTCTAACCAACAGCAAGAGTGGTGTTGTCAAGATTTTCCTTGCAAACCTCTTGGGTGATGCCCTTGTCTTTGTCGGCGGGATTCTCAGCTTGCATTTCCTAGCTGGAATGGCATTTGAAAAAGCTCTTGTTGTGGGGGTATTTCCCTTTATCATCCCAGATCTTGGTAAAATTATTGCTATTAGTTTTATTAGCCGTCCATTACTTCAACGCCTTAAAAATCAGGCTTACTTTGCTAACTAAAAAAGGATATCGAGTTGTAATGACTCAGTATCCTTTTCTTTCATTTTGAAAACTTATACTCTTCGAAAATCAAATTCAAACCACGTCAGCTTCGCCTTGCCGTACTCAAGTACTGCCTACGGCTAGCTTCCTAGTTTGCTCTTTGATTTTCATTGAGTATTAGTTGCCTTTAAAGGCATCCACCATGGTTTGAAATTCTTCATTTGAGAGGGTAATCCCTTTACCCATTTTAGTGTGGTCTGGACTCCAAGCACGAATATCAAACTTAGCAGGAGCACCATTAAAGCTCACACGGTTGATTTCCTTGGTCCAACCTTTTTCGTTTTCAGAAAGAGTCAACAAGTGCTCTTCGATTTCAAATGTAAATTCTGCCATTTTCTTCTCCTTTTTTAGCTTTCATTAGTTTATTCGTAAAATCTTGTAGATTTTAGGAAAATTTTATATAATATTGATATAAAAGAAGGGAGGCCAATATGAGACATAAATTCCAGCAAGTTCTAGATAAAATACATGACTTTTTAAATGGACATGACGAACCAGACCATACTGAAAGCAACTCCCTTACAGCCACTATTGAAGAGGCTATCCAGAAACAAACTGCTGTTCACCTTATCTTGTCTGAGACAAGCTTTACAGGTGACATCATCAAATACGATCAGCAACGCCAGCAAATTATCGTGAAAAATTTTGCCAAAAATGTAAGCCGTATTATCCGCATAAGCGATATTCAACGCCTACGATTTGTCCCTTCAACTGTCCAAACAGCTCAAAAAAATAGATTTAAGAAAGAGTGAGATGTAGTTGCTTCATCCCACTCTTTTTTCTTAGCGAATTTGTTCAAAATGTAAATGAACTGCGATATGATCTCCATAACCACTTCTTTCCAAGTCACGTTGTAGACGATAGGAAATGTAGTGTTCTGCAATGGTAATGTAACCTGCACCCAGCAAACGATGTTCAACCATAGACTGAATCATGCTAATGGTCGCACGTTCCACCTTGGCTTCTTCCAAATCCAAAACCACTTTCTTAGTGACTTGTGCAAGGTTTTGACGCAAATCATCTGTCAATACATAGACAGTCTGGGCTGCCTTTAAGATAGCTTGGTAAATCTTATCTGGATTAAATTCAGCAATTTCTCCATCACGTTTGATTACTTGCATAGGTTTCTCCTTTATTATTTGTTTTCTTTAATTTCTGCCAGCATTTTTTCTTCTTCTGCTGTCAGTTGATAATGTTCAAGCAAATCCGGTCTGCGCTCGTAGGTTTTCTTTAAACTCTCATACAGGCGCCACTCACGAATCTTTTCATGGTGTCCACTCATCAGTACATCTGGGACAACCATGCCTCGATAATCATAGGGACGTGTGTACTGAGGGTATTCAAGAAGGCCTGAAGAAAAACTATCATCTTGGTGGCTAGACTCCTTGCCAATCACTTCTGGAATCAGGCGTACCGTAGCATCAATCATGGTCATAGCCGCCAACTCTCCACCAGTCAAGACATAGTCGCCCAGGGAGATCTCATCTGTCACCAAGGTCTTAATTCGCTCATCATAACCCTCATAGTGCCCACAGATAAAGATCAGTTCCTCTTCTTTGGCCAAATCCTCAGCATAAGCCTGATCAAACTGCTTTCCAGCTGGATCGAGGAGAATAACGCGCGGATTTTTCTTTTCAATAGCATCAAAGGCATCGAAAATAGGTTGGGCTCGGAGCAACATCCCCTGACCGCCTCCGTAGGGCTCATCGTCGACATGGCGGGCCTTTTCAGCATTTTCTCGAAAATTATGATACTGGATATCCAAGAGCCCTTTTTCTCGAGCCTTTCCAACGATTGAGTGCTCCAGTGGAGAAAACATCTCTGGAAAGAGGGTTAAAATATCAATCTTCATCGTCTAACCCTTCTAAGATTTCCACATCGACGCGTTTATTTGGAATATCAACATTGAGAACCACTGGTGGGATATAAGGCAATAACAAGTCACGCTTGCCTTTTCGCTTGACCACCCAGACATCGTTGGCACCTGGTTGCAGGATTTCCTTGATGGTTCCAATCAAGTTATCACCCTCATAGACTTCCAAACCGATAATCTCGTGATAGTAGAATTCACCATCGTCTAAATCGTTTAAATCTTCCTCAGCGACCTTGAGACTGTATCCCTTGTACTTTTCAATAGCATTGATATGGTACATATCTTTGAATTTAATAATGTCAAAGTTCTTCTGTTTACGGTGGCTAGCGATAGTCACTGTTTGAACAAACTGATCTTTTTCATCAAACAAGGCCAGCTCAGCCCCTTTTTTAAACCGTTCTTCTGCAAAATCCGTCACAGACAAGACTCGCATCTCACCCTGCAACCCCTGCGTATTGACGATTTTCCCAACATTAAAGTAGTTCATCTTGTCTCCTGTAGTCTCCTTCTTTCCATATTATTCTGACAACTCTTGAATAGTAGCCGCAATTTTTTCCGATTCTGACCATTGTAAATAATGGTGATTCCCTCCTAAAATGAGTTTAGTATTGGAAGTCCAATATTCTGATTCTCTGTACTCTTTTTCTCTATAAGCCTGACAAAAAATAAATACAGGGACATGAGCTTTTATCGACAAATTCTCAAAATCTTCCTCAGTAATCTCTCCAGATATCTGAAATCCTGAATCTTGCTTTTCCAACTCTGACCCTTTTTCTTGCATTATTTCCCAGATTTCTTTATTGATTTCAGGGCTAAATGTGGCTTGAGTTAAGCTCTTAAAATAAAGTTCAGGACCACACTCGTCAATTAGCCTCATCTGCTCTTCCATTTCTGGATAAGGATTTTCTGAAAAATCAGCATACATGACTTTTTTAGTTGTCGGTTCAATTGCTACCAAAGCTTGACACTTAATTGGTTTGTTGAGCAATTTGCAAGCTAAAATTCCACTCAAACTATGTACACAAAGTATATACTCAGAAATCCCTAATTCTTCAAGTACTTCATAAACCGCATCTGCAAGATTATCCAGATCTTTTCCAGCTTGGTCATGAATCGGACTCCTACCTGTGTTTGGAAAATCAATTGTCAAATAACCAATTGTGGGAGGAAGTTTTTCGATTATCAGTGAAAAATTTTCATAACTTGGTAGCAACCCTGCGCCACTTAAACAAACTAGCACTTTCTTTTGTTTTTGATAAGTAACAGAGAGACTACCACTTTCTGTAGATACTTCAAGCCTCTTCATAAAGAAATCCACTCATTCTGTATAATGAATTATAAAAAATCCTTATCCTTTATTTTATCACGTTCCAGGGATTTTCTCAAGTTGGAGGAAGAGGACATCAACTCTCCTTCCCCTTCAAAAATCCTTCCAAATCACGTTCATGTTGGTACTTAATGGCTGCAGTTTTGTCTTTCTCAAAGATGGTTTTAGTGAGATCAATATGATTAATAGCTGCGATTGCGACGGTGTAGTGAATGATATCAGCCAGTTCTTTTGCTAGCTCCTCGTTAGAATCCTGCACCCCTTCTTTTCGACCAGACCGCCCATTCAAAACTTCGGCTACTTCTCCGACTTCCTCCACTAGCTTCATAAAAAGACCTTCCTCAGTTCGAGACTGCTGGTAATGTTCGAGTAAGTAGTCTTGTAATTGTCTAAACGTTAAATCCTTCATATCCTGCTCCTTGCAAAAAAAGCGAGACATTCGTCCCGCCCTTCTTATTTTTCGTCAATAACGATTCTTACTTTTTTGTCTTCAGTTGGGACAGAGTAGACAATCGTTCTTATCGCAGAAATAGTGCGACCCTTACGACCGATTACACGACCCACATCGCTTTGATCAAGATCCAAATGATATTCCAAAAACTCTGGTGTATCTTCAATCTTGATAGTTAAGGCATCTGGTTGTGAAATCAAGGGTTTCACAATCGCAATAATGAGATTTTCAATCGTATCCATCTGTCAACCTACTTTAAACTTATTTTGAGAATTTAGAATCGTGGAATTTCTTCAATACACCTTCTTTTGAAAGGATGTTGCGAACTGTATCTGAAGGTTGAGCTCCATCAGCCAACCATGCAAGAACGCGGTCTTCTTTCAAAGTTACTTGGTTTTCAGCAACAAGTGGGTTGTAAGTTCCAACTGTTTCGATGAAACGTCCGTCACGTGGTGAACGTGAATCTGCTACGTTGATACGGTAGAAAGGTTTTTTCTTAGAACCCATACGAGTCAAACGGATTTTAACTGCCATTTTTAAAGTCTCTTTTCTTATTTTTTATTTCGGTGAAATAGCTGAGCTATTTAGCACATGTTCTATTATAGCAGATTTCTGACAGGTGTCAAGAAAAAAACTTGACAGACTATAAAATTTTTAAAGCTTTTAGAAAGTTGTTAGAAGTAGGAAATAAATGTTTGAAAGAAGCTATCCGTGAATACTATTTTATACTCAATGAAAATCAAAGAGCAAACTAGGAAGCTAGCCGCAGGCTGTACTTGAGTACGGCAAGGCAAAGCTGACGTAGTTTGAATTTGATTTTCGAAGAGTATTAGAAACATTTTATAAAGACCATCAACTCAAACCCTTCATCTCTCCTGAACGAGATTTAGATGCTTGGCTCCTAAATCCCAAGCCAGTTCCCAAACGAAACATGGAATTATTAACAGATGATTTACTAGCAGGAGATATCATTTTACTATGGAGAATCCAGTTTGGTACTTTTACCACTGAAACCTGGTTCCCAAAATACTTTGAGTACACTTATGGCATTGATGCTCCAAAACATCTAAAAAGTCTGGTGGAAAAAGGTTATACTGTCATTGAAACTGCTTTTGATTCACTTGACCATCTGAATGCTACAATGAAAAAGAATATTCTGAAAAGCAAGGGAATTGCAGGACTATCTAAGATGAAGGCTGCCGATCTGGACCAAGCCCTTCATGACAACTTTTCAGAAGAAGAATTAGCAAGTCAATTTTCAATTCGTGGCTACAAATTGAGTCCAAAGGGGGAGCAGATACTGGAACAGTACCAGGACATTATTGACCGGCATCCAAAGAAGAATCTCTAATCAAGCGACTTTTTGATTGCTTGACTGTAAAACTACCCTGTCACTAATATTTGAAATCCCCTTCCTTTTAAGGTACAATGGTAGAAATGAATTTTTGAGAGGAACAGAATGAAAAAACTAGCAACCCTTCTTTTACTGTCCACTGTAGCCCTAGCTGGATGTAGCAGCATCCAACGTAGTCTGCGTGGCGATGACTATGTGGATTCCAGTCTTGCTGCCGAAGAAAGTTCTAAAGCAGCTGCCCAATCTGCCAAGGACTTAAACGATGCTTTAACAAATGAGAATGCCAACTTCCCTCAACTTTCTAAGGAAGTTGCTGAAGATGAAGCCGAAGTAATTCTCCACACAAGCCAAGGTGATATTCGCATTAAACTCTTCCCTAAACTCGCTCCTCTAGCGGTTGAAAACTTCCTCACTCATGCCAAAGAAGGCTACTATAACGGCATTACCTTCCACCGTGTCATCGATGGCTTCATGGTTCAAACTGGAGATCCAAAAGGGGACGGTACAGGTGGTCAGTCCATCTGGCATGACAAGGATAAGACTAAAGACAAGGGAACTGGTTTCAAAAACGAGATTACTCCTTATCTCTATAACATCCGTGGTGCTCTTTCTATGGCTAATACTGGTCAACCAAACACCAATGGTAGCCAGTTCTTCATCAACCAAAATTCTACAGATACCTCTGCTAAACTCCCTACAAGCAAGTATCCAAAGAAAATCATCGAAGCCTACAAAGAAGGTGGAAACCCTAGTCTAGATGGCAAACACCCAGTCTTTGGTCAAGTGATTGACGGTATGGATGTTGTAGATAAGATTGCTAAAGCCGAAAAAGATGAAAAAGACAAGCCAACTACTGCTATTACTATCGATAGCATCGAAGTGGTGAAAGACTACGATTTTAAATCTTAAAAACCAAAAAATACAGTATCCACATTCGGTACTGTATTTCTTTTATCCTCATTTTTAAGTTAGATTATTAAAATCCCAGATTTGGTCCATCCAGCCTTCATAGAAGTCTGGTTCGTGGCAGACCATAAGAATAGATCCCTTGTATTCTTTGAGAGCACGTTTGAGTTCATCCTTGGCATCCACATCCAAATGGTTGGTCGGCTCGTCCAGCACTAAAACGTTGTTTTCACGATTCATCAAGAGACAGAAACGAACCTTGGCTTGTTCCCCACCTGACAAGACCTGAATTTGGCTTTCAATATGCTTGGTTGTCAGACCACAACGGGCAAGGGCTGCACGGACTTCTGCTTGGTTAAGTGCAGGAAAGGCATTCCAGACAGCCTCTAGTGGTGTTTGGCGATTACCGCCTTCTACTTCCTGTTCAAAATAACCGAGTTCTAGGTAGTCACCACGTTCAACTTCCCCAGCGATTGGCGGGATAATTCCCAAGAGACTCTTCAAGAGAGTTGTTTTCCCGATACCATTTGCCCCGATAATAGCAACCTTTTGATTGCGTTCAAAGGTAAGATTCAAAGGCTTAGTAAGAGGACGGTCATAACCAATCTGCAAATCTTTTGCTTGGAAGATAAAGCGTCCTGGTGTACGAGCTGGTTTAAAATCAAAGGATGGCTTTGGTTTCTCACTTTGCAGTTCGATAATATCCATCTTATCCAATTTCTTCTGGCGGGACATAGCCATGTTTCGTGTTGCAACACGCGCTTTGTTTCGAGCGACGAAGTCCTTAAGGTCCGCAATTTCTTTTTGCTGACGTTCGTAGGCAGCCTCTAGCTGAGATTTCTTCATAGCATAGACTTCTTGGAACTGGTAGTAGTCACCAGAGTAACGCGTCAGCTGTTGATTTTCCACATGATAGACGATATTGATAACATCATTCAGGAAAGGAATATCATGCGAAATAAGGACAAAGGCATTCTCATAGTTTTGGAGATAGCGTTTGAGCCAATCAATATGCTCAGCATCCAAGTAGTTGGTCGGCTCGTCCAACAGCAAGATATCTGGCTTTTCAAGGAGGAGTTTAGCCAAAAGCACCTTGGTTCTTTGTCCACCTGACAAAGAAGTTACATCCGTATCCATGCCAAAATCCATGACACCAAGGGCACGCGCCACTTCGTCAATCTTAGCATCCAAGGTATAGAAATCACGACTCTCTAGACGGTCTTGAAGTTCGCCAACTTCTTCCATGAGAGCATCAACATCCGCACCATCTTCAGCCATTTCCATATAAAGGTCATTGATACGGGCTTCTGCTTTAAAAAGCTCATCAAAAGCCGTACGGAGAACATCACGCACCGACTGCCCTTCAGCAAGGACAGAGTGCTGATCCAAGTAACCGGCAGTCACATATTTGGACCACTCAACCTTCCCTTCATCTGGCAGCATTTTACCAGTCACAATGCTCATAAAGGTTGATTTTCCTTCACCATTGGCACCGACCAGGCCGATATGTTCTCCCTTAAGGAGACGGAAGGACACATCTTCAAAAATTGCACGGTCACCAAAACCATGACTCAGATTTTTAACTTCTAAAATACTCATTTTAATTCCTTATCTTGTTTTTATGTAATCGTTTATAGAGGAGCCAAGCGAGATAGCCACCCAAGGTATTGGTCCACAAATCATCAATTTCAAAGACGCGATTAAAATCAAAGAAAAAGTCCAAGACTAACTGCGTACACTCGATTCCAAGACTCACTAGAAAACTAAAAAAGAGCACTTTTCTTGTTTTCCGCAAATTTGGAAGGAGATAAAGGAGTTGGAACATCAGAGGAAAAAGCAAGAAGACATTGAGGACATTTTGTAGAAAAAGCCAACATAATTGTCCTATGTCACTCACTTCGCCCAGTTTCCAGAAAGAATTGAAAGGAGTCAAAAGAAAAACCAGGCGTCCAAGATGCTGAATACCTGGAGTTTCCACTCCCACGGGAGAATGTTCTTGAGGAGTAAAGCAAAAATAGACAATGCAAATGCTATAGAAAATGACTCCCCAGACCAAAATATGATTATAAGTCTTCTTCATCATTAAGGATTGACTGCTGCGACTGCCTTCTGGCGGTCACGTTTCATTGTATTAGAACGCAATTGTCCACAAGCTGCATCAATATCTGTACCATGTTCTTGACGAACCACACAGTTGACCCCTTTTTTCTTAAGCGTATCATAGAAGGCCAGGACGCGCTCTTTAGGACTACGGCTATATTGGTCATGCTCACTAACTGGGTTATAAGGAATCAAGTTTACATAAGACAATTTCTTGATATTCTTGAGCAATTCAGCCAATTCCAAGGCTTGTTCTACACCATCATTGACTTCATTGAGCATGATATACTCAAAGGTCACACGACGATTGGTTGTTTCAATATAGTACTCGATAGCGGCGAAGAGTTTTTCAATCGGAAAGGCACGGTTAATCTTCATAATGCTTGAACGAAGTTCATTGTTAGGTGCATGAAGAGAAACGGCAAGATTGACCTGTACACCTTCATTGGCAAAATCACGGATCTTGTGAGCCAATCCAGATGTTGAAACTGTAATATGTCGAGCACCGATGGCCATCCCCTTGTCATCATTGATGGTACGGACGAAATTCAAAACATTGTTGTAGTTATCAAATGGTTCACCGATTCCCATGACAACGATATGGCTGACGCGCTCATCCTGACCACGCTCATCAAAGTATTTCTGAACCAGCATGATTTGCGCTACGATTTCACCGTTATTGAGGTCACGTTGTTTCTTAATCAAACCAGAAGCACAGAAGGTACAACCGATATTACAGCCGACCTGAGTGGTCACACAGACAGACAAACCGTAGTGTTGACGCATGAGTACTGTCTCAATCAGCATTCCATCTGGCAATTCAAAAAGATATTTAACTGTCCCATCAGCAGACTCTTGAACGATACGTTGTTTCAAGGGATTGACCACAAACTGGTCATTAAGCTTAGCAATCAAATCCTTGGAAAGGTTGGTCATCTCTTCAAATGACTGGACACGTTTACGGTAAAGCCATTCCCAAATTTGATCTGCACGGAATTTCTTTTCTCCCTGCTCCAAAACCCATTCCTGCATGGTTTGACGTGTTAAACTATAAATTGACGGTTTCATTTCTTCTCCTTATTCTCTACTCACTTCTGACGAATGACAAAATGACGTTGTCCCTTATCCTCTTTCTGAGAATGCTGGTCTTTCTGACGACGTCTATTTTTCTTATCTGCATTCGGTTTTCGTTTGGTTTGAGTCGGTTTCTTTCCTTTTCTAGAAGGTGTTTCTTCTTCCTTCTTACGCATTTTCTTGTCAAATGATGCTCGCTTAGGGGCTTCATTTTCTAAGACAAAATAAGCACAACCATAACTACAATACTCTAAAAGGTAGTCTTGTAAACGACTGATTTTTTCAAGTTTTTCTTCTGTTCGATCATCCTTATAAAAACCTCGTAGGCGAAGCTGTTCGTTGCTCCAGTCTCCCACGATATAATCAAACTTTGTTAAGACTTCTGAAAAACGCTGATTAAAAGCCGTCACATCAAAGGCATCCTTGATATTTTCCACCAAGGAAAAAGCTATCCCTTCCGTTTCAACCTTGTCCCCGTGTAAATGAAACTCAGGACCAGGAAACTTGTTATAGTTGTATAATTCAGGTGCAATTTCTTTTCGCATAGATATCCTTTTTCACGATTACTTAATACTTTATTCTACCATAATTTCTAGCAGTTAGCACGTTTCTCATAAAAATGAAAAAAGTCTGACGATTTTGTCAGACCAAAATAATATAACCTTAAAAAGAGAAGAGCAATTCTTCCCTCCAACTATCATTATTTAGCAGCTGCGTACAATTCATCTACTTTGTTCCAGTTGATCACTGAGAAGAAAGCTTTGATGTAGTCAGGACGCACGTTGCGGTATTTCACGTAGTAAGCATGTTCCCAAACGTCCAAGCCCAAGATTGGTTTTTTACCTTCTGAGATTGGTGTGTCTTGGTTTGCTGTTGAAGTCACTTCAAGTTTACCTTCTTTGTTGACAACCAACCATGCCCATCCTGAACCGAAACGAGTTGTTGCTGCTGCAGTGAAGGCTGCTTGGAATTCTTCAAATGAACCAAATGTTGCATCGATTGCTGCTGCAAGTTCTGCTGAAGGAGCTGTTTTCTCAGGAGTCATCAATTCCCAGAAAAGAGCGTGGTTCAAGTGTCCACCACCATTGTTGATAAGCGCTTGACGGATATCAGCTGGGATAGATTCTACATCAGCAAGCAAGGCTTCAAGATCTTCACCGATTTCAGGGTGTTTTTCAAGAGCTGCATTAGCATTGTTGACATAAGTTTGATGGTGTTTGTCATGGTGCAAGTGCATTGTTTCCGCATCGATGTATGGTTCCAAAGCGTCGTATGCATATGGAAGTTCTGGTAAGATAATAGCCATCTGTAATACCTCTTTTTCTTTCTATATGAAAATGATAACGCAAACATTCACTTTTTTCAAGTTTTTTGCTTATAGATAAGGAAATCACTGACATACTTTCTAATAAAACAAGCAAATCAGCAAGAAACCCACGACAAGATAATCTTGACGCGGGTTGTAGTTTCAAAAATAATTTCAATTTACCTGACTAGCAATCTGTAGGAGTGCCTTTTCAAAAAGGAAACTCTTTTCATAAAGACCTGTCTTAATCTGATAGTCTGTCTCAATCAAATAAGAAATAGCTTGCTTCAAAAAGCTCAAGGAAAGTCCTCGCGCATCTCTCAGCGCAAACTTGATTTGATAGGGATTAGGATTGCGTCCGAGAAAACTTCCTAGACTACTTGCAATCTGCGATTCTGTTTGCCCAGACTCCGCCAAAATCTTCACCTGAGTAAAAGTCCGAAATTGTCCTAGCATGACTGCAATCAGTTTGATTTCATCTTCACCTTGCAAGGTCAAATCTCTAACCAAGTCACGCGCCTGATCCATCTTTTTAGTCAGAATAAACTGAGTTAAATCAAAAATATTGTCCTGCAAGGTCTTAGGAATTGCGTTAACAATATCATCTTCCTCGATAACAGAGTCTTCCTTATAGGACTGTAAAAAGAGGAGATTTTTCTGGATTTCGCTAAATTGAAAACCCGACTTGATGAGGAGATTTTCAAAAGAATGATTAGCAAACTGCAGACCTTGTTTCTGGCTCCACTTTTGGAAATACTGGCGCAATTCTTGTTCTTTGACTTCTACTGCGTCAAAGACATTGGAATCACGCTTAAGTAATTTAACCAATCGCCTTTTGCTATCCAGTTTTCCTTCAGCAAAGATTAACAACTTGGTTGTTGCTGAAGGATTGTCAAGGTATTCCTCAAACGACTTAAGCTCATCATCTGTCAAAAAGCGCTTTTTAGCAGTCGTGATATCGACAAAATGATCCAATATCACGATTTTCTCATCCGCAAAGAAAGGAAGGCTGACTAACTCCAGTTCCACATCCTTGTAAACTACTTCTTTCATATCAAAGTAGGCAAAGTTGAGGTCAGCAGAATCATAGCCAATCTGTTTCAACACTTGACTTTTCATCACTTCAAACTGGCCCTGATCTGTCCCTGTAAAAAGGCTCAGGTTCGGTAAATTTGCTAAAGTCAACTTCTGGCTTTCTTCAATAGCTAGCATCGTCTCTCCTTTCTTCTGATTTTTTAATGAATTTAATCGATATAGCGCAATTTCCCACGGAAATCTTCTAGGCTTTCGTACCCTTTTTCCGCCATGATTGCTTTCAGTTCATTAGTAATACGATCAAAAGCACCAACTCCTTCTTTGTGAAGGGTGGTTCCCACCTGCACCATACTTGCTCCACAGAGGATATGTTCAAAGGCATCACGACCAGTTAAAACGCCACCTGTTCCGATAATTTGGATTTGAGGATTTAAGCGTTGATAAAAGGCATGAACATTGGCTAGAGCAGTCGGTTTGATATACTCTCCACCAATGCCACCGAAACCATTTTTAGGACGAATAACGACGGACTCATCTTCTATATATAGGCCGTTTCCGATAGAGTTGACGCAGTTGACAAACTTAAGAGGATACTTGTTGAAAATAGCTGCCGCTTGGTCAAAGTGAACAATATCAAAATATGGTGGCAATTTAATTCCAAGAGGTTTGGTGAAGTAGGCAAACACCTCTGCCAAAATCCGGTCTGTTGTCTCAAAATCATAGGCAATCTGAGGTTTTCCTGGAACATTTGGACAGGAGAGATTTAGCTCAGTCAGACCACGAAAATCACTCTCTTGGACTTTTTTCAAGATAGTATGGGTTTCCTCTGGAGACATGCCAACTAGAGATAAGAAGAAAGTCCGGTTCGGCTCTTTTTCCTGCAGATCCAAAAGGTAGTCCAAATAATAGTCTAAGCCATTATTCGGCAAGCCCATAGAGTTGATAGAACCAAGTGGAACATCTTGATAACGTGGCTCAGGATTTCCCTGACGAAAGTCCAAGGTCGCTGTCTTAGTGACAAAGGTTCCTGCCGCTGAGTTTTTAACCCCTTCTAGCTCTTCTATCGTCATACAAGCCACACCTGCTGCATTCATCAAACAATTGTCAAACTCAAAACCAGCAATTTGTGTTTTCGTTGATACCATGATTCTGATCCTCCAGATTCCTTTTATTGCTAATATTATACCATATTTTCACAATTTCTCTTTGAGAAATATATTTACAAGAAAAAGGTTCGTTTTTTATCTATTTTCAAAAAGTCTCAAAACTAAATTGATAGAATTTTTAGAAAATTTTTGTTTTTCTCTTTACAGTTAAAAAAAATTCTGCTATAATGACACACATAATTAAATTAGAATTTAAGGAGAACGATATGACATCTGCTAAAGAATATATCCAAAGCGTGTTTGAAACTGTAAAAGCTCGTAACGGGCACGAGGCTGAATTCCTCCAAGCTGTTGAAGAATTTTTCAACACTTTGGAACCTGTATTTGAAAAACACCCTGAGTATATCGAAGAAAATATCTTGGCACGTATTACTGAGCCAGAGCGCGTGATTTCTTTCCGTGTTCCTTGGGTTGACCGTGATGGAAAAGTTCAAGTAAACCGTGGTTACCGTGTTCAATTCAACTCAGCTGTTGGACCATACAAAGGCGGACTTCGTTTCCACCCAACTGTAAACCAAGGGATTTTGAAATTCCTCGGATTTGAACAAATCTTTAAAAACGTCTTGACTGGACTTCCTATCGGTGGAGGTAAAGGTGGATCAGACTTCGATCCTAAAGGTAAAACAGATGCTGAAGTGATGCGCTTCTGCCAAAGCTTCATGACTGAATTGCAAAAATACATCGGACCATCACTTGACGTACCTGCTGGTGATATCGGTGTAGGTGGACGTGAAATTGGTTATCTTTATGGTCAATACAAGCGTCTTAACCAATTTGATGCTGGTGTCTTGACTGGTAAACCTCTTGGATTTGGTGGTAGCTTGATTCGTCCAGAAGCAACTGGTTACGGTTTGGTTTACTATACTGAAGAAATGCTTAAAGCAAACGGTAACAGCTTTGCTGGTAAGAAAGTCGTTATTTCAGGTTCTGGTAACGTAGCTCAATACGCTCTTCAAAAAGCGACTGAACTCGGTGCAACTGTTATCTCTGTATCTGATTCGAATGGTTATGTCATCGATGAAAATGGTATCGACTTCGATCTTTTGGTTGATGTTAAAGAAAAACGTCGCGCTCGTTTGACTGAGTATGCAGCTGAGAAAGCAACTGCTACTTATCATGAAGGTTCTGTATGGACTTACGCTGGAAACTATGATATCGCTCTTCCATGTGCGACTCAAAATGAAATCAACGGTGAAGCAGCTAAACGTTTGGTTGCTCAAGGCGTGATCTGTGTATCTGAAGGTGCCAACATGCCAAGCGACCTTGATGCCATCAAAGTCTACAAAGAAAATGGTATCTTCTACGGACCTGCAAAAGCTGCCAACGCTGGTGGTGTAGCCGTTTCAGCTCTTGAAATGAGCCAAAATAGCCTTCGCCTCTCATGGACTCGTGAAGAAGTTGATGGACGTCTCAAAGACATCATGACAAACATCTTCAACACAGCTAAAACAACTTCAGAAACATACGGTCTTGATAAAGACTACCTTGCAGGAGCTAACATTGCTGCCTTTGAAAATGTAGCAAATGCTATGATTGCCCAAGGTATTGTTTAAGATTTATTTCCTCAATCCTCAATCACTACGATTGGGGATTTTTAGTTGAGTTAAAAAATTTGTATAGTTATAGTAAAATGAACCAAAAACAGTACAGAATGTGGTATAATCTTCTTATGGCATATTCAATAGATTTTCGTAAAAAAGTTCTCTCCTATTGTGAGCGAAC
>CAUQGR010000026.1:0-23228 GCA_963517545.1 uncultured Streptococcus sp.
TGAAACATCTAATTTTTAGGAGGGCTAGGTGGCTAACTTCATTATAGAACTTTCAACTTCCCCTATAGAAAAGAGGAAGCTTGATAGGTATCAGCCTGAATTACGCAATCCTGTCGCAATTCCGTTGATGGTTGTATGGATTAATTTTTCTTGATCGCTAGATAATTCTCCTCGGCGTTGACGTTTAATCAACTCCAACTGGATATAGTTGAGAATATTAAAGTACGGCATACGGTAATCCAAACTTGCTTTTAGATATGGATTTTCAGCCAAGAGTTCATCGTAACCTTCGATAGCCAATATGACTTCCTTGGTAACTTGCCATTCATTTAGAATAGTCTCATAAATTGCTTTTACTTGATCATCTTCACAAAGTTTGGCATATTCAAAAGCAATATTCATATTTGATTTTGACAAGACCATATCAACATTTGAAAGAAGTGACTGGAAGAAAGGCCAATTTTGGTACATATCTCGTAGGATAGCGATATTTTCTGGATTTTTATCGATAAATTCTTTGAAGCTTGATCCAACTCCATACCATCCAGGGAACATGACACGGCTTTGTGACCATGAGAATACCCAAGGAATGGCACGCAAACCACCGATTTCAGTGATCGTCTTACGAGCGGCTGGGCGAGAACCGATATTAAAGCTGGAAATAGCCTTGATTGGACTTGACTCAAAGAAATAGTCATAGAAATGGTCATTACCAAAGACCAAATCACGGTAGATATCATAACTACGGTCCACCACTTGGTCCATGATGGCTTCATAACGATTGGATGTATTGGTATCGCTCTTCTTCTGCGTAATCATACGGTTAATGGCTGCAGAGACTAGCATTTCAAGGTTATAGTAGGCAGCATCTTTGTTACCGTATTTATTGCCAATTACTTCTCCCTGCTCCGTCAAGCGGATACGATCCTTGATAGACTTGAGTGGTTGAGATGTGATGGCTTCATAAGTTGGTCCACCACCACGACCAACAGTACCACCACGGCCATGGAAGAAGGTAACCTTAACACCAAATTCATCTCCAATAGCAGTCAGTTGTTGTTGAGCTTTGTAGAGGGTCCAACATGATGATAGGTAGCCACCATCTTTATTACTATCAGAGTAGCCAAGCATGATTTCTTGGTAGTTATTGCGCGAAGCAATCCATTTCTTAGCAAGAGGAAGAGAAAGGTATTCTCTCATAGTTTCTTCTGAGTGGTCCAAGTCCTCAATTGTTTCAAAGAGAGGAACGATTTGGACACGGGCTCTTTCTTTATCAACTAGCCCTACTTCTTTTAGCAAGATAGCCAATTCCAGCATGTCTGATACGCTGGTTGCATGTGAAATGATAGTCTGACGAATGACATCATCACCCAACTTATCTTTCAAATTACGAGCCGCCTTAAAGATTGCTAATTCTTTTTCAAGTAACTCTGATTTTTCAACATGAGTAGCAGAAAGAATGCGTGGATCTTCTTCTAATTCTTTCAAGAGAAGCTGGCATTTTTCTTCTTCACTTAGTTCGCTATAACGCGAATGAATTCCTGCTGATTTCAAAAGTTCAGCTACGCAGGCCTCATGAACACTAGAATCTTGGCGCATGTCAATTGATGCCAAATAGAAACCAAAAATTTCAACTGCCTGAATCAGCTCAACAAAATCACCAGAAATCAGTGCTTCACCCTTATTTTCCAAGAGGGAATCACGAATGGTAATTAAATCCTTATAAAAATCATTAGCAGTTTCATAGCGAGCTCCAACTTCCTTATCTTCAATCAGATAAGTTTTTGTTGCTTGGATTTTTGATTGAATATCAAACAAGGCACGACGATACAGCTCTTTTTCACGATAAATTGAGTTATCCTTGGATTGACGAGCCATTTCTCTAACTTGCTTGCTTACATTGACAATACTGGTTGAGAGAGAGAATTCACGATAAAGTTGGTAAATCTTTTCATCATAGTAGTTCATGATGACTTCACACTGAGTCATAGCAGATTGTTTCAAGGTATCTGCTGTAACAAAAGGATTCCCATCACGGTCTCCACCAATCCACATTCCCATGGTAATTGGTTTAGGATGTTTCAACTCCAAGCCGTGTTTTTTAGCCAGACGCTTGTACTCAGCAGTCAAATGAGGAACTGCCTTCAGGAATGAACTATTGTAGTATTCCATAACATTCGTAATTTCATTGGTTACTTTCAATTTCTTTTCACGAATCATATCTGTCTGCATGATAATCTCAATGTAACGACGGAGATCATTATGCCATTTTTCCTTATTAATCAAGCCTAATTTCACATCACGATACTTACGCAAGAGGGTATGGATATGGTTAGTCAAATCCAACATACTCTTACGTTGCACTTGTGTTGGATGGGCTGTCAAAACAGGGACAACATTCAAGTGTTCTAGAATTTCAACCGCATTTTCTTTTTCTGCAACCATTTTGATTGTTGCTGACAACTTACCAAGATAATCTTGATCGATATTATTTTGGTGGTTGATTTCATAGGCCAAATCCACATCTTCTGAAATATTAATCAAAAGAGGCAAGATAGAGAAATAGCGTGAAATATAAGCCATTTCATCATTTGACAAACTCGTAACCAATTGGTTCAAGCCTTGATAATCTTCTTGAGTTGACAATTCTTTCAACTGCATGATTTTTTCAAAAGTCTCTGGGGCAAGCATATTTTTAGTGATATCTTCTAACAATTCTGTTAAAATCAATACTTCTTCTTGCACGACAGCTTTATTACTATAGTTTTCTAATTTTTGAAGAGACATAGGTAATCCTTTCCACTATCAGCTCTACATATAGTTTGAGGAGTGAGCTTCTAACTCCTCATACAATTGGGCACGTTTTTCACTTGCATCAATATTTAAGACAAAGGCGATGGCTACAGACAAGACCAGAAGACTATTCCCTCCTTGCGATAAGAAAGGGAAGGTTACTCCTGTCGAGGGAATAATGCCAGAAATTCCACCGATATTGACAAACACCTGGATCAACATCATCCCCCCAACCCCAATCGCCATCATGGAATTAAAGGGATTCTTAGCACGAATTCCGACTAGGATGATTCGTAAAATAAGGAAAAAGACAAGTGCTAAAATCAAGCTGGCTCCTACAAATCCAAATTCTTCAATGACAATTGAAAATACAAAATCTGTATGGGCCTCTGGTAAATAGCCACGTTTTTCGATAGAGTTCCCTAAACCTAGACCAAACCATCCACCATTTACCATGGCAAAGTAGGAATTTGCGAGTTGGTGGCCTGCTCCTGCCAAATCGGCAAAGGGATTAAAGTAGGCACTGAAACGCTTGGCTACATAACCAAATACTGGAATTTTTGAAAATTTATCAACCCCAATCATAGAGATAGCTGATAGGGATAGGGCTGAAATCCCCACCAAAATTCCCAAAAAGGCAATAAACCATCTATAAGCGATACCACTAATCGTATACATAATCAAGGCAACCAAAGCTAAAATAGAAGCATTCCCCAAATCTGGGAAAATAGCAAGACTCCCAATCAGTACAAAGAGAACAAAGCGCCAGTCATTAAACGCACGAGGAAGCCACTGATTCTGCGTCAAAACTTGAAAATCATAAATAGCTATATCATCTTGTTGTTTGGAAAATTTATTTGCTAGATACCAAATAATAATAATCTTCAAGTATTCGGCTGGCTGAATGGTCAAAGGTCCTACAGAAATCCAGCCATAGGCTCCATTGACAGGAATACCAATCAAACGAGCCAAAACTAAAAGAATCAGCTCAACGAACATAACGATAAATAAAAGACGTTCATTTCTTAAAAAATTCAGTCTCAACTTATATATCAAGGCAATCAGTATCAAACTAAATATCCAAAATAGTCCCTGACTTCGGACCAATTGCAGTGCACTTTGGCCTTCTTGAATTAAAATAGCACTGGTTGTCGAATAAACCACAATCAAGCCCAAAATAGATAAAAGTAAGTAAGGAACTAGAATAGAATAATTTAATAGGTGCCTTTTACTAATCTTCATAGTATCACCAATCTAATGAGAACAACACAATTGCTTCCCAAATTCCGTTTGTTTTCTAGTTTTGATTGCTATTATACCATTTTTTCCGAAAGAAAAAAACTCTTATCCATCAGATAGACCATTTTTGTCATAAGGCTAACTTCTCAAAGTAACTTCCATTTACCTAACCGAAGTGGAAATTAGTCTAAAACAGATTTTTATGGTGGAATTAAGTGTGAGACGTTTGAGTTAGAAATGAGGTCTACTATGACAAAACATAAACATCTTACTCTTTCAGACCGTAACGATATCCAATTAGGCTTAGAGCGCGGTGAAACCTTCAAAGCTATTGGACAATTCATCCTAAAAGACCCAACTACTGTCTCCAAAGAAGTCAAACGAAACAGACAAGTTAGAGAATCCACATGTGATAA
Organism: uncultured Streptococcus sp.; assembly: GCA_963517545.1. Taxonomy (GTDB): domain Bacteria; phylum Bacillota; class Bacilli; order Lactobacillales; family Streptococcaceae; genus Streptococcus. Next base: position 4,449 of record CAUQGR010000026.1, read on the forward strand.
CCTTCCTTGCCCTCTACTCGATAAGGCTCCCTTTGTCTGTAATGGATGCCCTAAAAGAAGACAAAACTGTGGCTATAAGAAGATTTTATACCTCGCTAAACAAGCTCAAAAACAATACGAACAAACTCTTGTTGAATCTCGTGAAGGGACTCCCCTTAATTCCAAGACCTTCTGGGACATGGACAAAGTCATTTCTGATGGTGTTAAAAAGGGACAACACATCTATCATATCCTCAAAACTCATAACCTTGATGTCAGCTCCTCAACTGTCTATCGGCACATCCGAAAAGGATACCTATCTATCGCTCCTATTGACCTAGCCAGAGCCGTTAAATTCAAAGAAAGACGGAAAAGTAAGCTACCTTCCATCCCTAAAGAAGCTAAAAAAGGCCGTTCCTATGAGGATTTCCAAAACTATTTAGCACTGAATCAACTAGACTCTTGGCTGGAAATGGACACAGTTATGGGCAGAATGGGAGGTAAAGTCCTACTCACCTTCAATCTATCTTTCTGTAACTTTATCTTCGCTAGACTTCTGGATAATAAAACTGCCCTTGAGGTTACCAAACACCTCTATGCCATCAAGAACACTCTTCACGAAGCGGACAAAGATTTCTTCCAACTCTTTCCTGTCATTCTTACCGATAATGGTGGAGAGTTTGCCAGGGTTGATGACATCGAAATGGATGTGCGAGGAGAGAGTAAACTCTTCTTTTGTGATCCTAATCGCTCTGACCAGAAAGGGAGAATTGAGAAAAATCACACACTGATTCGAGACATTCTACCTAAGGGAACTTCTTTTGACAACTTAACTCAAGAGGACATCAATCTCGTCTGCTCTCATGTCAACAGTGTCAAACGTGCTGCTTTGAATGGAAAGTCAGCCTATGAGGTCTTTGCATTTACCTATGGAGAAGAGATTCCTATGCTTCTCGGCATTTCTAAAATACCTGCAGAAGACGTCTGCCAGTCTTCTAAATTACTCCAACATAAGTTCTAAAAACTAACCTTTAACCCCATTCAAACGTCTCACACTAACTTCCACCATAGCGGAACTTAATCTGAAACGCTTTCAGATGAGGGGATTTTGTGCGCTCTTTTTTTCGATTCATTTTGGCTACAAAAGCAATGAAATCAAGCATTAGTAAAACCAGTGGAACTTACCCTGACACGGATTTCCACTGGTTTTTAGGATTTTTATCAGACTAACTTCCACTTGGATTAGTAGTGGAACTTAGTTTGGGAATTTACCTTTTTGTCATAAGAAAAAGAGCACTTGGCCCTTTTCTGTTTTATTCTTTTGATGAACTACTTGAACTTGAATCTCCGCCACCGATATATTGGGTAAAGATATTTTGGAAGGCTTGGTCTTTGACCTTGATATTAGCTGCTTGTAATTCTTTTCCGATAATGCTTTGAACAAATGTTGAATCATTTTGTTTTTGAGTCAAGATAACAGTTTTTAATTTTTCTTTGTATTCATCAATATTAGATGATTTTTCTGTTTTCTTAATGAGTTTTACAATGTAATATTGGCTACTGTAGGCTTGTGTGCCAGTTGCTGTAATCACATCAGAAACGCCGTTTACATCTAGAGCAAATGCCGCTTTCTTAACTTGTTCTGGCACTTCTGTTGAAGCAGAATCAAAGGTGATTTCTCCACCATTCGCTTTGGTTTTCTCATCAGTTGAGTTATCTTTAGCTAATTGAGCAAAGTCTGCATCACTAGCCTTAGCTTTTTCGAGGACTTCTTTCGCTTTATCCTCATTATCAAGACGAATGATTTGAGCCGTTACATCTGGAGTGTACTCGTCAAAAGCCTTCTTGTAAGCATCATCTGTCAATTCAGCTTCTGCTGCTTTCTTAACTGCCAACTCAACCAATTTACTTGTACGAATTTGAGCTTTACGTGTTTCAAGGGTCATTCCTGCTTGTGACAAGACACGTTGGTAGTTTTCGCCATATTGTTTTTCTTCTTCTGCAATGGTATCATCAACCTCTTTATCATCAAGCTCTGACCCATATTGTTTTTCAAAAACTTTTTGGATGGTCATATTTAGCAAGACTTGTTGGGCTGACGGGTTGCTTTTCACTTGCTCATAAAATTGATGTTCTGTGATGACATCCCCCTTCATGCTGATAAGGTCTGCTCCTTCTGAACCTTTCGAACAAGCTGCTAAAGTTGCTACTGATAATAGTGTAATGGCACCTGCCAATAGTTTTTTCTTCATGTCTACTCCTTTGAGATAAGTGTTACTCTATCTATTTTACTATATTTTCTTAAATTATTCTGAAAATCATTCGCTAACAGGCAATTGAACGTCTGCTACATTTTTACGAAGCATGAGAATGCCGTCCCCTAAAGGTACTAATGTTGCAGTGAGTCCTGGATTGTCTAAGGTTGCATCAAATAGTCTTTGAAGTCCTCTGTAAATGGTTCGCTGGCCACGACGAACTTCCATAATGTCCTTGGCAACATCACCACCTTGGAAAATATCATCCAAGACAACCACACCACCAACTTCCAAATGTTTGAGGATTTCTGGCAAAAAGACGATGTATTTAGACTTGGCAGAATCCATAAAAACAAAATCATAAGACTCTGTTAAGGTAGATAAGACATCTACCGCATCTCCTTCTAAAAGCGTGATTTGCTTGCGACTGTCAAACTGGGCAAAATTTTCCTTGGCAAAACCAATCATTTCTGGATTGCGGTCAATAGTTGTAATCTTAGCATCTGGCGCATGCTCTGCCATCAAAAGTGCTGAAAAACCGATAGCCGTCCCAATTTCCAGAATGTTTTTAGGTTGTATGGTTTCCATGAGAAAACGGAAATAAGCAACCGTTTCATGGGGAATAATAGGAATATTTTCCTTACGAGCAAAATCTTCCAATTCTTTCAAGGAACCTGTGACTTGCTTTTGACGCTGGCGCATCAAGTCTACAATTTCTTCCTTGACAACAGGACGACGCATGTTATGGTTGGCATTTTTACTATACGATTCAACCATTTTATGCCAATCCCAATTTTTCAACAAGGGCTTCAAACTCATTCAAACGGCGTTCAAAGACTGCAAAGGCATCGTTGAGGTAGTCTTCCTTTTCCATATCAACACCAGCTTTTCTCATGACATTGAGTGGATAGTCAGACTTACCTGCCTTGAGGTAGTCGATATAGCGGTCACGGTCTTCTTGACTACCATGAACAATCTTTTCAGCCAAGGCTGAGGCTGCTGCAAAACCTGTTGAATATTGGTATACATAGTAGTTATAGTAGAAGTGTGGAATGCGAGCCCACTCGTATTGGATTTCAGGGTTGTCTTCCTTACTCAAACCATAATACTCTTGGTTCAAGTCTGCGTAGAGTTTATTTAGAAAATCACTTGTCAAGACTTCCCCATTTTGATCCGCTTGGTGGATAGCGTGTTCAAACTCAGCAAATTGAGTTTGGCGGAAGACTGTTCCACGGAAACCGTCTAGGAAGTTATTGAGGATAGCAAAGCGCGTTGCGTCGTCTTCCACTTCTTCCAATAATTTCTCCGTCAAGATATTTTCATTGGTAGTTGATGCAATCTCAGCCAAGAAGATAGAATAATCTCCGTAAACATAAGGCTGCGTTTCACGAGTATAGCTTGAGTGCATACTGTGACCTGTTTCATGGACAAGGGTAAAGAGATTGTCTAGATTGTCCTGCCAGTTAAGGAGCATAAAGGCATTGGTATCGTAAGAACCACCAGAATAGGCACCTGAACGCTTGCCTTGGTTTTCGTAAACATCAATCCAACGCTCGCTGAAGGCACGTTTAACACGGCTCAAATAATCCTCACCCAAGACTGCCAAGGCATCTTCTGCTTTTTTCAAGGCTTCTTGGTAGGTAAAGCTGTATTCTACTGAAGATAGTGGTGTGTAGACATCGTACATCTTGAGGTCTGAAATCCCCAAGATTTTTGAACGAAGCTCAAGATAACGATGCAAGAGTGGTAAATGCTTGCGAACTGCTGCTACCAAATTGTCATAAACACTCTCTGGAACAAAATTCGCCGCTAGGGCTGCATGACGAGCACTCTTGTAGTTGCGAACCTTGGCACGGTAGTTTTGCACCTTAACATTGGTTTGCAAGGTTTTGGCATAGGTATGTTGGAATTGTTCATAAGTCGCATAAAGGGCTTGATAGGCACCACGACGAATCTCACGGTTTTTAGACTCCATCAAACGTGTGTAAGTCCCATGAGAGAGCTGAACTTCCTTACCATCATCGTCGAGGACATAAGGGAACACAATATCCGCATTGTCCAAGATAGCGAAGGTTTCACTTGCCGAACCAAAGATTTCTCCAGCTCCAGCCAATAATTCTTCTTCACGTTGTGATAAAACGTGATCCTTGCCTTGCAAAAGTTTGTCAAAATAGTGTTGATAAACCTGCAATTTTGGCTGAGCTTCTAAAAAGTCAGCATACTGCTTTTCACTAATTTCCATAAATTCAGGCTCATAGAATGAAAAGGCTTGGTCTAGTTGGCTGTAGAGAGTCATTGCCTTGGCATAGTACTCTTGATACTTGGCTTCACGTGTATCCTGGTCATTTTTCATATGAGCATAAACGTAAAGCTTCTCCATCTGGCGTTCCATCTCAAGAGAAAATTCAGTAATTTCGAGTAGGCTATCCGCACTATCCAAGAGATGGCCTTCATACTGGGCTACTGTCTCCAATTGTTCTGTTAAATCTTTTAAGGCTTCTTCCCAAGCCTGGTCAGTTGGGTAGATCGTTGATAGATCCCATGTATCTTTTTCATTTATTTCATGTCTTTGTAATACCATTAGATTCCTCCATCCTTTCTATTCTACCATATTTTTCAAGAAATATTGCTGATAAAAGGCTGGTGGATAGAGCTTTTGCCAATCATTTTGAGGATTTTCTTGGTAATAGGTGTAAAAGTGCTGATAATAGCTATTCAAGTCTTGTTCAATCTGGGAAAACTTGCCCACTAATGGTCGAATTTGTGGATACCATTCTTTTAGTCCATAAGTCAGGATATTTTCTCCCTTTTGATAGGCTTCTGCTTGTTCTTTCATCCAAAAGGGATTTTGATAAAACAGTTGTTGCCGGATATAGCGACAGATGTCCTTGTCCTGAGAAACTGTAAAATGAGATATTTTTTGTTTCTTATAGGGAAGTCGCAATATTTCCAATAAACTAGCTTGACCATAGGGAAACTCTTTGATTTGATAATGGAGTCTGCCTCGGAGATCTTGGTGAATCAGGTATTTGAGCCTTAAAAGCTGTTTTCCCTTGTCTAATTCCCAAACATAAAAGCCCATGTTGTGACTGAAATAGAGAAAACCTTGTTGCAGACGGGTTAAGCGGTCTTTGAACCACAGTTTTTGACCCAGCAACCACAGTACTTGGTAACCCTGACTACGATAGCCCTCACTGCGCTCTTTAAGAACTTTTTGAGGCAAGGAGCTACACTGAACCTCTAGAGCTAGATTGCCATTTACAAATAGATCCGCAATCTGTTTAAGCTCTGGAAGGGGGTATTCTAATTGAACCTCTGACTCTTTTTTCAACCAGTGATAGAGGACTTCCTTATTTGTCAAGTGTTCTGGACTTTCATTTTCAAATGAAAAACCACAGTCTTTTAAAGATTTATGGGCAAAATGGGTCCGTACACTTGGTCCTTGACGCAAACGGAGCTGACCTCCACAAGCCGGGCAGATGTATGCTTGCTTCTCAAGCTTATCCTCTAACACATTTACCAATTCTCCTCTAGCATCTCTCGCAACAAACATGATTTCTCTCCTTTTCTATATTATTCGTAAAAAAGAAAAAAGATCAGGAAAATTCCTAATCTTCATGTGTGTTTATTTGATTTTCTTAGCTAGCATGGTCGCAAAGCGTAGTTGAATGCGATTGCCGTTTTCATCGCGACGGTGCAAATGGCCTGGATTTTCATTGTACTTGACCAACTCCCAGTCCTTGTAATAGTCTGCCAGTTCCCCTTCTTTAAAGGTGAATGGGAAGTTCACTGAGCAAGGATAGTCCTCCGTGTCCATAGCACAGACGATAAGATTGTAGCCACCGACCGTGGTGTGCTCCTGCATGTTTCGGACAATAGCTGGAATACGATCTGCTTGTAGAAACATGAGAACAACTGTTGAAACGATAAAATCATATGCTTGCCCAATGCTGGCTGAATTGATATCGTAAAGACCAACAGGCATATCCAAATCTTCCTGTTCCACAATGCTTTGCAAGATTTCAAGGGATAGTTCATTTTGATCAACAGCTGTCACGTCAAAACCTTGCTGGGCTAGAAAAAGAGAATTGCGCCCCTGACCACAGCCCAAATCCAAGGCTTTACCCGGTTTCACCGTCTGCATAGCCTCTAGAACTTCCGAATGAACAGGATTGGTATTGTATTTCTTAGAGAAATAATCCTCAGGTTTACAAAAAAATTCCAAATACCATTCCACATCATCTGTGTCAGCCTCCACTCGGTGCCAGGCTTGAGGTTGCGCCATGGGATTGTCTGCACCTGCTTCAAAGAGGTGTTCAGCTATAACCTCTCCATCTTCAGTCAATTCAATGAACTTGAGAGCTCCTTTTACAACTGTGATCTTACCCCAAGTTCCGACCTTGGTATTGTGCTTTTGCTGAACCGCCTCTGGCATGGTCTCTTTAGTCCACAAAGGCATGCGTTTGTAGGCAACTAATTTTTCCATTTTCATTCCTCTTTTTATCGCTGGTTGACAGCTTTCATGACACGCGCGATGTCACGGTTTTGTTCACGTCGCTTGATTGACTCTCGTTTGTCGTAGTCATGCTTCCCTTTAGCTAGGCCTAAAAGGAGCTTGGCATAACCATCTTTGATATAGACCTTAAGGGGAACCAGCGTCATTCCTGTTCCTTTAGTCTCTTGTTCCAATTTTTGGATTTGCTTCTTATGGAGCAGGAGTTTGCGGCGACGTTCTGGTTCCTGGTTCCAGATATTACCCTCTTCGTAAGGAGCGATATGAACATTGCTCAGCCAGACCTCCCCATTTTTTACTTGGGCGAAGCCGTCCTTGAGATTGATTCGAGCTGCTCGTACACTCTTGATTTCAGTCCCAGTCAGGACCATCCCCGCCTCTAGCGTATCTACGATTGTATAGTCGTGGCGCGCCTTTTTATTTTGTGCGACGACCTTTCCCTCGCCCTTTGCCATGCTTGGCTCCTTTCTTAGCTACTTCCTTGTAAAAAGGTTTCTTTCCTTTTTTCTTCTTGTCTTTTTGTGAATGCTTGCGCTTATCATTGGATCGTCCTAATTTTCTCTTGTCTTCCTTCTTATCTGAACGACGACTTGAACCACGCCCTCTGTCACTGCGATTAGACTGTTTCAAGCCTTTTTCAATCACATCAAATTCACTTGGGATATAAGAGAAATCAATTTCCCCCGTCATCTTGTCGGCTCTTTCAACTCGGATGCGAATCTGCTGGCCTACACGGAAGGTTGTTCCTGATTTCTCACCACGAAGGGTCAAATCACGTTCATTAAAATGATAAAATTCAGGTAAATTGGTGATATGAATCAAACCTTCAACCGTGTTTGGCAATTCAACAAAGAGACCAAATTTGACGATGCTAGACACAACCGCATCATACTCTTCACCCACGTATTCTTCCATGTACTCAGCCTTTTTCATGGCTTCGACTTCACGCTCAGCCTCAATAGCACGACGCTCACGGTTGGAAGACTGGGTCGCAATCTCTGGAATTACTTGTTCAAAATGCTCTGCTATTTCCTTAGAACGGCCGTAATCCCGAATCATACGGTGAACAAGAAGGTCTGGATAACGACGAATCGGACTGGTAAAGTGAGTGTAATAGTCAGCCGCTAGTCCATAGTGGCCGTGATTGTGCTCCGAATAGCGAGCCTGCTGCATGGAGCGAAGAAGCATCATGGACAATACATCTGCATAAGGTTCTCCCTCAACAGCACGCATGACGTCTTGGAGAGCCTCCTGGCTAATCTCACTGGCAGTCCCATAAATGCGCAAGCCAAAACTCGAAGCATAATCAATAAACTTCTGAACCTTTTCAGCCTTAGGCTCCTCGTGAATTCGATAGATAAAAGGCAAATCCAGCTTGCTGAAATGCTCGGCAACTGTTTCGTTGGCCATCAACATAAAAGACTCAATCATGCGCTCGGCAATGCCACGCTGACGAAGAACGATATCAACAGGCTTTCCTTGCTTATCCACTAAAATCTTGGCTTCATTGGTATCGAAATTGAGGGCACCACGTTTCACACGCATGTTTTCTAAAGTTTCATGAAGTTTGGCCATGAGTTCGATACTTGGTACAATTTTATGATATTCTTTTCTCTTTTCTTCATCGCCAGCTAGGATATCATTGACATCGCTATAAGTCATACGGAAACTGGTCTTAATAACTGTTTGTGTAATGGTATAGTTGACCACACGACCATGTTTATCAATCTCCATAATGGCAGACTGGGTCAAGCGATCTACTTGAGGATTGAGGGAGCAGATGCCGTTTGACAAGCGTTCTGGCAGCATTGGCACCACACGGTCTGTCACATAGACAGAAGTCGCTCGGTTAAGGGCTTCCTTATCAAGGGCAGAACCCTCGGTCACATAATAGGAAACATCTGCGATGTGAACTCCAAGCTCCAGATTTCCATTTTTCAGAGCCTTGATATGTACCGCATCGTCCAAGTCCTTGGCATCAGCACCGTCAATGGTAAAGGTAATCTCATCTCTTAGATCCAGACGACCTTCCATATCCTTTTGAGACGGAGCATCAGGCACACTTTCTGCTTCCTTGACAACAGCTTCTGGAAACTCGGATACAATGTCCATAGACTCCAAAACTTCAAGGACATCAATTCCGACATCCGTTGAGTGCCCCACCACATCAAGGACACTAGCGACAAAGAAATCATGTTTCTTGCTTGGGTATTTGTCGATAAAGACCTTAAGAACTTCGGTTCCCTCGAGTTTAAGGGCTGGTTTCTTAACATAGATGGGTTGGCTGATTTTCTGATTTTTCGAACGGATGTAACCCGCATACTTAGGTTTTTCCTGTTCTAGAACGATTTGCCCGACAACGGTTGTCAAACTGTGTTCTAGGATATCAATAATTTTGGCTTCTGCTGCTGTTCCCTTGTTGCGGTCAGCGACTTTCTTGATGACGACCTCAACTGTATCACCATCAATAGCATAGTTGACATCGTTTTTTCCTACAAAAAGGTCGTCCTCTTCCCCTTCCAGACTGACAAAGCCAAAACCATTTTTATTGGCATGAAAAATTCCCTTGAGGGTAATCTCATGTTTTTTCTTGGCTTCCAAGGTCAGACTGCCATCTTCCTCAAAGCGTATCTGGTGCTTTCTTTCCATTAGGGACAAGGTTTTTATCAACTCACGAAAATCCTTGGACCCATCTTTTCCCAAAGCCTGAGCCAAATCATTAACCGTTACCTTTCCCTTATCTTGCAAATATTCTTTTATTCTATCTTTCATATTTTCTTTCTAGATTTTTTATTTTCTTTTACTGTAAAACCTTCTCAAATATCTTTTAAAAATAAAAAGAGGCAAAGACCTAGTCCTGCCCATTATTTTCTTATCTACTTGATAATACCGTCAATGCTAAGGCAATGGCTAGCCAGAAAAAGACTAAAATCCCTGTCAAACGCTGCATTACAGCTTCAAAACCGCGTGCTTTACTGCGTTCAAACAAATCACCTGAGCTGGCATCAAATACATTGCTGGATTGGTTTTTGGTTGGTTGCATGAAAATCGCAATCACAATCACAACAGATAATACTAATAAAATGGTTAATAATAGGTTATACATATCAAACTCCTTAAAATCCCTATTATTTTACCATAAAATCTACTTAGATTCAAGATGTAGGGTTACTTTTCTTTCCTTGGGACAATACTTTAAAACCTCGATCTTGTCTGGATGGGTTTTTGAATTTTTACTGGTTAGGTAATTGATACTGCCACAAGAGGAGCATTTGAGATTAATTTTTACTCGCACTAGATTTCCTTTACTTTTAATAATGTTCGAAATTGAAGCAGGTTAAAGAGACAACTAAAGGCAACACAAAGGCTTGTCGCATAAAAGACAGCATGGTAGCCAAATTGGCCTGCTACTGCAGAACCTGCCATAGGACCAACGACACCTCCCAGATAAAAGAATACCTGATTGAAGGCAAAGACCCTCGAAATACCGGCTTTGGGCGTTATCTTGCTGAGAAGGGCATTAACTCCGGGAATCAAGGCACCGGTTCCCAATCCAAAGAGGAAACGATAAAGTCCTAATTGAAGGGGGCTAGAGGCATTGGCACAGAGGAGATAGATGATAACTGAATAAAACTGGGCTACAACCAAGAGACGATGATTGCCCACCTTGTCACCTAGCTTTCCCATGACTCCTGCACTCATCATACTGGAAAAGCCCATACTGGATACAATCAAACCAGAGACAAAAAGAAGATTCTCTGTCTGACCTAAGTCGCGTACATACAGAGCTAAGATAGGGCCGATTGATTGGGCTGAAAATTGGATGACAAAACTGGTCAGAAAGAGGTTGACCAAAAGATAGGGATATTTAACCGAGGTAAATAATTCCTTTGTTGGAATAGCCTTTTCCTTGGCTACTGGTTTAAAATCTTCCTTAATAAAGCAAATAGTCAAAATAGCAGCTAAAAATAGAAAACTACCAACCAGTAAGAAAACCGTACGAATACCAAATAATTCTGCGATAAAGCCACCAATAAAGGGACCAGTTAGAGTACCTGCAACTACGCCTGTAGACAAAGTACCTAAGGCAGAACCTGATTTCTCCTTGGGAACCTGACTGGCTATCAAAGCCGTTGCATTAGGAACAAAACCTGCAAATACACCGTTTAATAAACGAAGAAAGATTAGCCAATAGATATTTGGGACAAAGGCCAAGCCTCCCATAGTGATAGTCATGGCCAGACCAGCACGAATCATCATGGGTTTCCGACCGTATTTGTCAGCAAGGATGCCCCAGATAGGAGAAAAGAGCGCCGCGGAAATAGCAGAGACAGAAATAGCTAAGCCTGCATAAAAAGCAGCTTGCTCACTCCCAACACCTAGATTTTCCACAAAAATGGGCATAAAGGGCACAACTAAGGAAATACTGGCTCCTGTCAGAAAATTACCAAACCAGGCAATGCGCAGATTATCCTTCCAGTTAATCTCTGTCATCTTGTCTACCTCCCTCAAGAATGATACGCACCTGAGTGAGAAGCTGTTTCTGATTGCTATTGTTGTCAAGAATATGGCTGGCTAAATCTTTCTTTTTTTCTAAAGGCCACTGGGCTGCCAGACGCGACTCAGCTTCATCCTTGGATAGCTGATCCCTTTTCATTAGGCGTTCTACTTGGACATCTCTATTCACATAGACCAACCAAGTCTCATAAAACCAAGAGACGTAGTCCTGCTCAAAAAGTAGGGGAATATCCATGAAGAAAATCTCTTCTGTCTGAGCCAACTGGTCTCTCAACGTAGCTAGTTCCTCACGGATAATCTCTCCTTGGATTTGCTTAGACCATTCTCGTTCTTCAGGATTTGAAAAGATAAGACTAGCTAGGAGAGGGCGATTGAGTTCTCCGTTTGCAAGGATGATTTCTTGCCCAAAGTGCTGGACTAGAGCCTTAAACAGACGACCACTAGGTTTCTGTAGTTGGTGGACGACTGCGTCGGCATCCACTACTTGAAAGCCTTGCTTTCTTAGAAAATTTGTCACGGTTGACTTACCAGAGGCAATTCCCCCAGTGATTCCAATGATTTTTCCCATCAATTCCTCCTTTGGCACTGAGGACAAAAATGGGTGCCTCGTCCGCCTAGTTGGATTTTCTCAATGATGGTGCCACAACGTGAACATTCTTGACCAGCCTTGTCATAGACCTGATGAAAATCCTGCATGGTTCCATCTTCCCCAAAAGCATTGGTATAGGTCCGAATGGTCGAGCCACCTTTTTCAACAGCCTGACCCAAAACAGCAATGATCTGGTCATGAATGGCTGTCGCTTCTGCTGCAGTCAAAGTTTGCGAAGGTCTTGCTGGATGAACCTGAGCTCGCCAGAGAACCTCATCCACATAGATATTGCCAAGGCCAGCTACCAAAGTCTGGTCTAATAAGTGGGATTTGATAGGTTTTTTGGACTTGGCTAGGGCAGTTTGAAAGACCTGCAAATCAAAATCCTGCTCCCTTGGTTCAGGCCCTAGTTTTTTAGAAATAAAGTAGGCTTCCAAAAGGTCAGGAGCCAAGAGTTCCATAGTACCAAACTTGCGTACATCCTCATAAACAAGCGTGCCACCATCTTCAAACTGGAAGAAAACATGGGCATGCTTGCGTTCAGGAACCTGGTCTGGATAGTAAAAATACTTGCCTTCCATGCGCAAATGGGAAATCAAGACCTTGTCTGTCAGGTAGAAAATCAAATATTTACCACGACGTCCCATGGACTCAATTAACTGTCCAGGCACTTCCTTTTGAAACTCATCCAGATCTGTCTTAATCATCTTGGGATAGCGAATTTCTACACTCGAAATCTTCTTACCCAGAATCAATTTTTCCAAGCCACGGCGAACAGTTTCAACCTCAGGTAATTCAGGCATAAGTCCTCCTTCTGTAAAAACAAGAAGCAGGCATGAGCCCACCTCTACTTAGTATTCTTTTTCATTATAGCCAAAGTCAGCCAAATCTAGCTTTTTATCGCGCCAGTTTTTCTTGACCTTGACCCAGGTTTCTAGGAAGACCTTATCTCCTAGCATGAGTTCAATATCACGACGAGCCATACTACCAATTTTCTTAAGCATAGCGCCACCTTTACCGATGATAATTCCTTTTTGACTATCGCGCTCCACCATGATAGTTGCACGGATGTGAACCTTATCTGTCTCTTCGTCTCGTTTCATAGAGTCAACCACTACAGCAACTGAGTGCGGAATCTCTTCACGAGTTAGGTGCAAGACTTTCTCGCGAACCATTTCTGAAACTAAGAATCGTTCTGGATGGTCTGTGATTTGATCAGACGGGAAATACTGGAAACCTTCGTCCAAATTTTCACTCAAAATATCCACTAGACGAGACACATTATTGCCCTGAAGGGCTGAGATAGGAACAATTTCCTTGAAGTCCATTTGATTACGGAAATCATCAATCTGAGACAAAAGCTGGTCTGGGTGAACCTTATCAATCTTGTTTACCACCAAAATCACAGGGACCTTGGCGGCCTTGAGACGCTCGATAATCATGTCGTCCCCCTTACCACGCGTTTCATCAGCAGGCACCATGAAAAGAACGGTATCCACTTCACGAAGGGTGCTATAGGCAGATTCTACCATGAAATCTCCAAGAGCCGTTTTAGGCTTATGAATCCCTGGTGTGTCGATAAAGACGATTTGCTCCTTATCGGTCGTGTAAATTCCCATGATTTTGTTGCGCGTTGTCTGCGCCTTGTCACTCATGATGGCAATCTTTTGCCCCATGACATGATTTAAAAAAGTTGACTTCCCAACATTGGGACGTCCTAAAATGGCTACAAAGCCTGATTTAAATGTCATAATTTCCTCTTACTATTTAAAATAATAAATCCCAGATTCGTGGGAGAAAAATCAATGCGCCTGTTAAGGCTGCGAAAAGAGAGACCACTAATACCGCGCCAGCTGCCATATCCTTGGCATTTTTAGCAAGCATGGAAAAGTGATAGTGACTGGCCAAATCCACCACATTTTCAATAGCAGAATTGATAATTTCAAAAGCTACTACCAAGAAAATGCTCAATAGGAGAAAGAGCCATTCGATTCGTGACACCTGAAAAACAAAACCTGCAAGAATGACTACAAGAGCCGTCACCGCATGTTTTCGCATATTGCGTTCTTCCTTGATAGCAGTAAAAATTCCTGTGAGAGCAAATTCTAAACTGGATATCAGGTCACGATTTTTCCATTTTCGTTTATTGTCTTGTGAGTCCATAGGCTGTCAAAATTTCTTCTTGTAAACCGAACATCTCCGCTTCTTCTTCCGGAGTGTAGTGATCATAGCCATTGATATGTAAAAAGCCGTGCACTGCCAAGAAGCCCATCTCACGCTCAAAGCTATGGCCATATTCCTCAGCCTGCTCATGAGCCTTATCGATAGAGATGAATAATTCCCCAATATAGGCATCAAACTCAGACATCATCTCTGCTAATTCAGGATTTTCAAGCAAGTCCTCTTCGTCAAAGGCAATTTCCAACTCTGGCTTATATTCAAGGCTGATGACGTCTGTCGGACGGTCTGTGTCACGGTACTCCAGATTAAGTTCATGACTACGCTCATTGGTCACAAAAGTGACTGCCATCTCCTTGTCTTCTTTTCCTAATTTTTGAGCTGCAAATTCCAAAATTTCTTGGGTTTGTTGCAACATTTCTTTTGAAACTTGACCAGTTTCATCTACCATTTCAATATACATGTGCTTCTCGTTTCTCTTTACTTGGCTTTATTATACCACATTTCCATGATTTTATTCTACCTTTTTGATATAATACTATGGAATACAATCACAAGGAGAGAACGATGTCATTTGACGGATTTTTTTTACACCACATGGTTGAGGAATTGCAAAGAGAGTTAGTGAACGGTCGCATTCAGAAAATCAATCAGCCTTTTGAACAAGAGTTGGTCTTGCAAATCCGTAGCAATCGCCAAAGTCATCGCCTGCTCCTTTCTGCCCATCCAGTTTTTGGACGCATTCAGCTGACCCAAACGACTTTTGAAAATCCAGCCCAACCTTCTACCTTTATCATGGTTTTGAGAAAGTATTTGCAGGGTGCCCTGATTGAATCAATTGAGCAAGTGGAAAATGACCGTATTGTGGAAATTACGGTTTCTAATAAAAACGAGATTGGAGACCATATCCAAGCTACCTTGATTATCGAAATTATGGGAAAACACAGTAACATTCTACTGGTTGATAAAAGTAGTCATAAAATCCTTGAAGTTATCAAACACGTCGGCTTTTCACAAAACAGCTACCGCACCTTGCTTCCGGGATCAACCTATATCGCTCCGCCAAGTACGGAATCGCTCAATCCTTTCACGATCAAGGACGAGAAACTCTTTGAAATCTTGCAAACACAGGAAACGACAGCTAAACATCTTCAAAGTCTCTTTCAAGGTCTGGGACGTGATACGGCAAATGAATTGGAAAAGATTCTGGTTAGTGATAAACTGTCTACTTTCCGTAACTTTTTCAATCAAGAAACCAAGCCTTGCTTGACAGAGACTTCCTTCAGTCCAGTTCCTTTTGCAAATCAAGTAGGAGAGCCTTTTACTAGTCTTTCTGATTTGTTGGACACCTACTATAAGGACAAGGCAGAACGGGATCGGGTCAAACAGCAAGCCAGTGAACTGATTCGTCGTGTTGAAAATGAACTTCAAAAAAATCGCCATAAGCTGAAAAAACAAGAAAAAGAGTTACTAGCGACAGACAATGCGGAGGAATTTCGCCAAAAAGGGGAATTGCTGACAACCTTCCTCCACCAAGTGCCTAACGACCAAGACCAGGTTATCCTAGACAACTACTATACCAACCAACCTATCACGATTGCGCTTGATAAGGCTTTGACTCCCAACCAGAATGCCCAACGCTATTTTAAACGGTATCAGAAACTCAAAGAAGCTGTCAAATACTTGACTGATCTGATTGAGGAAACCAAGACAACTATTCTCTATCTGGAAAGTGTGGAGACCGTCCTCAACCAAGCTGGACTAGAAGAAATCGCTGAAATCCGTGAAGAATTGATCCAAACCGGCTTTATCCGCAGAAGACAGCGAGAAAAAATCCAGAAACGTAAAAAACCAGAACAATATCTGGCCAGCGATGGCAAAACCATCATCTATGTCGGACGCAATAACCTGCAAAATGAGGAGCTTACCTTTAAAATGGCTCGTAAGGAAGAACTTTGGTTCCATGCCAAGGACATCCCTGGAAGCCACGTTGTCATCTCAGGAAATCTAGACCCATCTGATGAAGTCAAGACAGACGCAGCAGAGCTGGCCGCCTACTTCTCTCAAGGTCGCCTGTCAAATCTGGTTCAGGTGGATATGATTGAAGTTAAGAAACTCAACAAACCAACTGGTGGAAAACCCGGTTTTGTAACCTATACAGGACAAAAGACCCTCCGTGTCACACCAGACCCCGAAAAAATCGCATCTATGAAAAAATCCTGATTCGATTTGAAATCAGGATTTTTAGCTTATACTCTTCGAAAATCTCTTCAAACCACGTCAACGTCGCCTTGCTGTATATATGTGACTGACTTCGTCAGTCTTATCTACAACCTCAAAACAATGTTTTGAGCAACCTGCGGCTAGTTTCCTAGTTTGCTCTTTGATTTTCATTGAGTATTATACTCAAATCATATCCAATTATAGGACTAATCTTTGCCACCTAGTTTTTCATTGATTTTCATCATCACACTAGCAATTTTCTCGCCCCAATAAGGGTCTGAGGCATATTCCACATTCATACCAGATGCCTTGTTTCCAAGGAAAGTTCTGCCCCTATCGATATAATTTTCCTTAATCCACTTTGTTGCACCTAAAATTCCCTTATCCACATCATCAAATGTCTTGGCAGAAAGGTAAGGTGTCGTATCATAGGCTGTAATTCCAAAGAAATTATTCTTATCTTTGGCAATCTTACTTCTTCCCCAGTCACTTTCTAAGGCACTATGGGCAAGGAGATAGAGGGCATTGATATGATAATGTTCTTCGGCTTCCTTAAAGGTAGCTCCCTTATTTTCCAAGAGACTATCGTCAATATTTAACAGACTAAATACCTTATCCAAATCTTCAGCACTGTAGTTTGTAGCCTCTGTCAAATCTTTGAAAAGGAAGGGATTTTCAAGATTAAAACCATCAAAATGCAGCCCATCTGCCGAATAATATTTCTTGCCTACTTCCATATCAGAAAGATGAGAAGCTACTGGGATACTAGCATTCTGAGCCACATAGTGATAAAAACGGTGGCCATCACTCTCATAATAAGGGATAAAATCCTTGCTGGCATCTAGCGCTTGTAAATCTTCTGTTTTCATATATCCTGACAAACCAGAGACAGTAATAGCCAGGCGCTTATCATCACTCTTTCTGTCCTTGTCTAGCCAGACGACACTGCCTTGTGATATATAGGACAGCTTTTCACCATCTGCATTATAAACATTTGCTGTGACAGGCACTACTTGATAGTAATCTGCATTTTCATTTGTAGCTTTTTCTCCAAGCCATTTACCGTCGCTTCCAAGCTGATAACCATCTACTGTCTCATTTTTCGCCATGTAGCCACCTGATTTGAAGTAGTACCAGGCTTGACTTTTAGAATCGTATAACCATTCTTTCTCAGCCATTTTACCATCAGATTTGAGATAAAACCACGATTCCTTATCCCAAATCCATTCATTTGCTGCCATATAGCCACCTGATTTTAGATAATAATAGTGACCATTTTCGAAAATCCATTCTTTCTCAGCATGATTTCCAGTTTCTTTGATGTAAAACCAAGATTGGTATTGTTTGTCAAAAAGCCAACCTTGCTGTACTTTGGCGCCACTGGCATTCACATAAGCCTGGTCAATCCACTGACTTGTCAGTAGATAACCACCAGATTTAAAATAATAGTCCTTCCCTTTAATTTTAAGCCATTCTTTCTCTGCGTGTTGTCCATCTGCTTTGATATAAAACCAAGAGTCATATTGAGAATCAAATACCCAGTCTTCTATTACCTTGGCACCTGTTGCACCGACATAGGAAGCTCCTAGCCAAGCATTTCTTTTCATCTTTCCATTTTGGTCAAGATAATAGAAGGCTCCCTTGTCTTCTACCCATTCTGACTTGGCCATATAGCCACCAGATTTGAGGTAAAAATAGTCGTCACCTTGTTTTAGCCATTCATTTTCAGCATAGTTGGCATCTTCTTTTATATAAAACCAAGATTGATAATGAGCATCAAAAATCCACTCATTAGCTGCTTGACTGCCATCTGCTTTCAGGTACTGTTTTCCTTGCCAAGTACCATCGCTAGCCATTGCACTCTCTGGTCTGGCTAAGAAAAATAGCAGGGCTAAAAAAATAAATCTCAATTTCTTCATTAATTTACTTCCTCTGTTCTTATCCATTTCATTATATCAAAATTCTCTATAATCAACATTACAAACTAATAAAAATCAAGAACAGATTGATTGCAGTTTACCTCAGAGACTCTTTTACTTCCTGACGGAGTTCTTCCAGACTGCTAATACCGTATTTATCCATGACTTTTGGTAAATTTTCGATGATGTCAGGGCAGGCATAAGGATTGGTAAAGTTAGCTGTTCCAACTCCGATAGCAGATGCCCCAGCCAGATACATTTCTAGGGCAGCTTCAGCCGAATCCACTCCCCCCATTCCAATGATAGGCAGGTCTGTTGTTTGGGCTACTTGGCGGATGAGTTTGAGGGCTACTGGAAAGACTGCTGGACCTGACATTCCACCTGTTCCATTTGCCAAGATTGGTTTTCTTGTTTTGAGGTCAAAGCGCATACCGACTAGAGTATTGATCATGGTTAAGCCACTTGCCCCTGCATCTTCTGCTGCTTTTGCGACGGTGACAATATCCGTCACACTAGGGGTTAGTTTGACATAAACTGGCACATCCGACGCCTCCACAGCTGCTTTCACCACATCATAAGCTAAATCTGGATCTTGACCAATCAAGA
>CAUQGR010000027.1:0-22471 GCA_963517545.1 uncultured Streptococcus sp.
AGCGTACACGTGTCATCCTCCATATCATTGATATGTCAGCTAGCGAAGGCCGTGATCCTTATGAGGACTACTTAGCTATCAATAAGGAGTTGGAGTCATACAACCTCCGTCTTATGGAGCGTCCACAGATTATCGTAGCCAACAAAATGGATATGCCTGAGAGTCAGGAAAATCTTGCAGAATTCAAGAAAAAATTGGCTGAAAACTACGATGAGTTTGAAGAGTTACCAGCTATTTTCCCAATTTCTGGTTTGACCAAGCAAGGTCTGGCTACGCTCTTGGATGCCACAGCTGAATTGTTAGACAAGACACCAGAATTCTTACTCTACGACGAGTCAGATATGGAAGAAGAAGCTTACTATGGCTTTGACGAGGAAGAAAAAGCCTTTGAAATTAGTCGTGATGACGATGCGACATGGGTGCTTTCTGGTGAAAAACTCATGAAACTCTTCAATATGACCAACTTTGATCGTGACGAATCAGTCATGAAATTTGCCCGCCAGCTTCGTGGTATGGGGGTTGATGAAGCCCTTCGTGCGCGTGGTGCTAAAGATGGGGATTTGGTCCGCATTGGTAAATTTGAGTTTGAATTTGTAGACTAGGAGACTGATATGGGAGATAAACCGATATCTTTCCGAGATGCGGATGGTAATTTTGTTTCCGCCGCAGACGTTTGGAATGAAAAGAAATTGGAAGAACTGTTTAATCGTCTCAATCCAAATCGTGCCTTGAGGTTGGCACGAACTAAAAAGGAAAATCCATCACAGTAAAGAAGATAAAACTCCAATTATCAGTCAAGTTAACTGTAACAAATAGAAGCTAAGATCGAGAAAGGGCAAAATTTGTCCTTTCTTTTCACTTATAAAGTATAATATATTGAAATAGAATATAAACAAATAGACTAGGGAATTCAAATCAAATTTCTAACAAGGCTTTATAAGCCGTATTGTCCTATTCTAGCTTCAAGAAACTGTATTTTTTCTATTAAAAAGAATTTTTTTACAAAAATAGTTGGCTATTTAGTTTATTTATGCTATAATGGGAGCAATCATTTTTAGGAGGTGTCAGTATGTCTTATTTGTTTGAGATATTACCGAGTTTATTGAGCGGTGCAAGCATGACTTTACAGGTTTTTGCACTGGTCTTGATTTTTTCTATTCCCTTGGGCGTTTTGATTGCCTTTGCCTTGCAAGTCCATTGGAAGCTCCTCCATCATCTGATTAACATTTATATTTGGATCATGCGGGGGACACCCTTGCTCTTGCAACTGATCTTTATCTATTATGTGCTCCCAAGTATTGGGATTCGTTTGGATCGTCTTCCTGCGGCTATCATTGCCTTTGTTTTGAATTATGCGGCTTACTTCGCTGAAATCTTCCGTGGGGGGATTGATACCATTCCTAAAGGTCAATATGAGGCTGCTAAGGTCTTGAAGTTTAGTCCCTTTGACACAGTGCGCTATATTATTTTGCCCCAAGTGACCAAGATTGTTCTTCCTAGTGTCTTTAATGAGGTTATGAGTTTGGTCAAGGATACTTCCTTGGTCTATGCGCTAGGCATTTCAGACCTTATCTTGGCTAGTCGAACAGCTGCCAACCGTGATGCCAGTCTTGTTCCCATGTTCTTGGCAGGAGCCATTTACTTGATTTTGATTGGGATTGTGACAATCATTTCCAAAAAAGTTGAGAAGAAGTACAGTTACTATAGATAGGAGGCTACCATGTTAGAATTACGAAATATCAATAAGGGATTTGGTGAAAAGCAAATTTTGTCCAATTTCAGTCTAAAAATTCCTGAAAAGCAAATCCTAGCTATCGTTGGACCTTCTGGTGGAGGTAAGACAACCCTCTTACGTATGCTTGCAGGTCTTGAAACCATTGATTCAGGACAAATCTTTTATAATGGAGAACCTTTAGAGTTGGATGAACTGGAGAAGCGCAATCTACTGGGATTTGTATTCCAAGATTTTCAACTTTTCCCTCATTTATCAGTTTTAGACAATTTGACCTTATCTCCTGTGAAAACAGTGGGAATGAAGCAGGATGAGGCTGAGCAGAAGGCGCGTGGTCTTTTGGAACAGTTGGGGCTGGCAGGGCACGCAGATGCCTATCCCTTCTCACTATCAGGTGGGCAAAAGCAGCGGGTGGCCTTGGCGCGTGCTATGATGATTGACCCAGAAATCATTGGCTACGATGAACCGACTTCTGCCCTAGATCCAGAATTACGCTTGGAAGTGGAAAAACTAATCTTGCAAAATAGGGAACTTGGCATGACCCAGATTGTGGTTACTCACGATTTACAGTTCGCTGAAAATATTGCAGATCAGATTCTCAAGGTTGAACCCAAGTAGGAGGTGCCAATGACTAATAAGAAAATTGCTTTAGTATTGGTTTCTCTTTTGACTATCTTTTTAACAGCTTGTACTCAGAAGGCTAGTGATCCCAAACAGGATAACTGGGATAAGTATCAAGAGCAGGGGACCATTACTATCGGTTTTGACAATACCTTTGTACCCATGGGATTTGAAGAAAAGAATGGACAATATACAGGCTTTGATATTGATTTGGCACAAGCAGTTTCTGAAAAATTAGGCTTCAAAGTGCAATTTCAGCCAATCGACTGGGATATGAAGGAAACGGAACTGCAAAATGGAACTATTGATGCCATCTGGAATGGCTATTCTGCCACTGATGAACGTCGAGAGAAGGTTGCCTTTAGCATTCCTTATATGGAAAATCAGCAGGTTTTGGTTGCTAAGAAAAGCCAGCAGATTCATTCGGTAGAGGATATGAAGGATAAGACCTTGGGAGCGCAAGCCGGTTCCTCTGGTTATTTAGACTTTGAAGCTCAGCCAGATTCACTGAAAAATCGTGTCAAAGACCAGAAGGCTAATCAGTACCAGAGTTTCAATGAAGCCTTGATTGATTTGAAAAATGACCGGATTGATGCCTTGTTGATTGACCGAGTGTATGCTAATTATTATCTCCAGTCTGAAGGCATATTAAATGATTACAATGTTTTTTCAGCAGGATTTGAAAGTGAATCCTTTGCGGTCGGAGTTAGACCAGCTGACAAAAGATTGCTGCAAGCATTAAATCAAGCCTTTATCGCACTACACCAAGAAGGGAAGTTCCAAGAGATTAGCCAAAAGTGGTTTGGAGAAGATGTAGCAACCAAAGAAGTGAAAAGTAGAGATTGAGTGTTTCCTCAGTCTCTTTTTGCATCAAAAAATCCTCTGGCAAGTACCAGAGGATAAGAGTTTATTTCATTGTTGGGAAGAGCAATACGTCACGGATAGTAGTTGTATCAGTGAGGAGCATGCAGAGACGGTCGATACCGATTCCCAAACCACCTGTTGGTGGCATACCATATTCAAGAGCCTCGATGTAGTCATAGTCGATGCCTGTCGCTTCATCGTCACCAAGTTCTTTGGCTTTAGCTTGGGCTTCAAAACGGCTAAGTTGGTCGATTGGATCGTTCAACTCAGTAAAGGCATTACCGTACTCCTTAGTCATGATGAAGAGCTCGAAACGGTCAGTAAAGCGTTCGTCTTCAGGATTTTTCTTAGCGAGTGGAGATACAGCTACTGGATGGCCATAGACAAAAGTTGGTTGGATCAAGGTTTCTTCAACAAACTCTTCAAAGAAAGCATTGATGATGTGGCCAACTTCAGTGTAGTGTTTCTCAACAGGAACTTTCTTCTCAGCAGCGATAGCTTTGGCTTCTTCCAAAGTCATGTCTTGCCAGAAATCTACACCAGTAATTTCTTTAATAGCATCCACCATGTGAACACGCTTAAATGGTTCGTTAATCTTGATTTCAGTACCTTGATAGTTAACTGGACCATCACCCTTAACTGATTTAGCAGCGTGTTGGATAATGCCTTCCGTCAAGTCCATGATGTCTTGGAAGTCTGCATAAGCTTGGTAAACTTCGATAGAAGTAAACTCAGGGTTATGAGTAGCATCCATTCCTTCGTTACGGAAGATACGGCCAATTTCATAGACACGTTCCATACCACCGACGATAAGGCGTTTCAAGTGAAGCTCAGTCGCGATACGAAGCACCATGTCAATGTTTTGGGCATTGTGGTGAGTGATAAATGGACGGGCAGCAGCACCACCAGCTTCGTTGTGAAGAACAGGTGTTTCCACTTCAAGGAAACCTTTTTGGTCAAGGTAACGACGGATTTCAGAAATGATTTTTGAACGAGTGACAAAGCGCTCAAAGCTTTCACGGTTAGAAATCAAGTCCAGGTAACGTTTACGGTAAATCGTTTCAACGTCTGTCAAACCGTGGAATTTCTCTGGAAGTGGGCGAAGTGCCTTAGACAAGTGTGTAATGTGAGTCGCCTTGATAGAGAGTTCTCCCATATCTGTGCGCATCACTTCACCTTCAACACCAAGGAAGTCACCAAGGTCTGCTTTTTTGAAGATTTCGTAGTTTTCTTCACCGACAGCATCTTTACGAACGTAGATTTGAATCTGGCCTTCGCGGTCTTGAAGGTGGGCAAATCCAACTTTACCTTTACCACGTTTGGTTACCAAGCGTCCTGCGATAGTAGCTGTTTCGTTTTTATCATGTAATTGTTCTTTATCGAGGTCAGCATATTTATCTTTTAATTCTTGTGAATTTGCAGTGCGTTCAAAGCGTTTTCCGAAAGGATCAATTCCTTGTTCACGGAGCGCAGCCATTTTTTCACGGCGAACGATCTGCTGGTCATTTAGTTCTTCCATATGTTCTGTTGACATGGGATCCTCCTAGTTTTACTCAAAATTGAATACGATGAGTCATTTTTTGCGATACTCCCATTTTATCATAAATAAGCAAGAAATTCACGGATAATCTTTCAAAACTAAAAAGAACTTGACGCTAAAATCAAGTTCTGTTATTGATAGGAAGTATCATTCCAAGTATCGAGAGTAAATGTTTCAAAATCATGGGTTTCTAGAATGGTTAGGCTGGCATTTGCTAGACCGCCATCTTTACGAAGAAGTGGTTCTTTATAACCTAGAAGAGTACGAAGACTGGCAGTAAGATTGGCACCGTGACCGACAATTAGAATACGCTCAGCTGGACTATCTTTTAATGATTTGATAAATTGGATGGTCCGTTGCGTGGTGCTATAGAGGGATTCGGCTCCAAACATTTGAGTGTCAAATTGAGCAAGATTAGATCGGAAAGCTTTGATTTGTTGCGGGTAAATAGATTCCAAGGTTGCAATTTTCAAACCTTCCAACTTTCCCAGCTGCCATTCACGGAGATTAGGAACACTTTCTAAAGGACAGGGGGTCTGGAGTTGACTTTGGATAATCTCGGCAGATTTGACCGCTCGAGGTAAATCGCTTGCATAAATCTGATCAAAAGAAATTTCCTTGAGATACTGGCCTAGACGTTTTAGGGTTTCAATGGATTCGGGAAGAAGGGGAGAATCTCCACTAGCACCTTGAAAGCGGCCTTCTTGGTTCCAGACTGTACGACCGTGGCGGACAAAATAGAGTTTCATTACTTGCTGTCCTCCAAGATATCTACAAAGTCAGCCTTTACAAAGCTAGCCAAGTCTTGTGGAGCGACGATAATGCTGTGACCAACTTCCCCAGCAGAGACAATCATTTGATCCAAGTCTAGAGCAATTTTATCGATAAAAATGGGATAATTGTGTTTCTGACGAATTCCGACAGGATTATTTGCTCCATGAATGTAACCAGTTGTTTTTTCCAAGTCCTTTTGTGGAATCATGCTTACTTTTTTATTGCCAGAAATTTTGGCTAGTTTCTTTTCAGACAAGTGTTTAGTTATAGGCACAATTCCGATAATCGGTCCGGTCTTATCTCCTAAAAGAGCCAAAGTTTTGAAAATCTGATCTCGTTCATAATCTTGAGGAAGCTCTCCTTCTAGGGCATTGATTTGAATCCCCTGATGTGGGATGCCTGCTTTAGACAGGATTTGTTCTACTAATGTTTTTTTGATTTTAACTTTTTTTGCCATTATTTATACTTATCCTCCAATTGGCTCATCCAAATACCAAGCCAGATTCCCAGTGCAAAGAAGAAGGCGATGATGACATACCCAACAAGAGAAAGGCCAGTGTATTGGATACTTTCAGCGTTTCCTGCATTTGGAATCAAGATCAAAAGAGTACTTGATAAGACGATACCGATGATGAAATGATAGACGCGTGAGTGGTAGTTGTTTAAGGCATAATCCATCAATTTTGAAAAAATGATGAGAGTTGCACCTGCCCCGATTCCAATCGGGAAGAAGGTTCCCAAGAGGTCAAAGGTTTTAAAACCAGTCAACATAGGAGCATAGAGGCCCAAAATTAAAAGTAGATTTGATGGGCTGAGGCCAGGAACTAATACTCCAAGAGCCAGCAGTGCACCTGCTAGGACGAAGTTAAGAAAGCTGGCGCTTAAGGTTCCAACGACAAAATTTAAGGCATAGAGTCCTAATCCAGAAATGATAAAGGTTATCCAGAACCAAGCTAAATCAATCTTGTCTCGGTCAGATTCTCGAGTTGATTCTTTGAGGAGGCTAGGAACCGTACCGATAATAGCTCCCGCAAAGCTCCATAAAACAAAGACCTGATAATTTTCAAGCAGGTATTCAATCGGGTAAGAAAATAAGCCGATTCCCAGAATCATACCGATGGCAACTGGAATAAAGTACAAAACATTTTCCTTAAAGTCTTTAAAGGGATGGGCCAGAAAGCCAATCATCCGTTCATAAATTCCTAAAATTGCTGCTAGAACCCCTCCGGAAATTCCCGGTAGGATAAATCCAAGAGCAATCACAATCCCTTTAATAAGGCGTGCTAACCATGAGAGCATATGTTTCCTCCAACTATTTCTATTTCAAAAAATCCTTATTATATTGTATCACAATCAAACACAAAAAGAAAAAGCAAATGCTAAACAAATGCTTTTAAGGTTTTAAAAAGAGTTTTCTAAAGGTTTCTTCTTTGTTTTTTAAGGAAGAGATGACGTTGATATCTAAATCGTGGTCAAAGCCAGCAATTTTTCCTTTAGAAGTGTACTGGTGGATGTCATAATCTAAGTCCGTATTAGGTTTGCTTTCGAAAAATCCAGTATTTGAACCATAGGAAGGAATCCAAACAGACGTAAACTTGTCCGTATCAATACTGTGTTCTTCCATGAAGTAGACCCCAACGTAGATGCCGATATTTTTTGCACCTAGTGATTCTAGCTTTGCTCGAAAGGCTTCAACACCTTCGTTCATATTGGACATGGTTTTATCTTCCACATCTAGCCAATAGTAACTAGGACTGTATGGTGAAGAGGCGTTATAGAATACCTCAGCAGCCTTTTCCATTTCTTGGACACTTTTTCCAGCTACATAGGCATAGACACCAACTGGGACATTTCGTTTTTGAAACTCGGTAATATGGGTTTTAAAGGCCTTATCTACCCCATTAACAAAGGAAGCATCGTTTTCTTTTAAAGACTGAGCGCCACTATGGACACGAACGATAGCTCCAGAAATGTTTTGGGACAGAGTATCGTAATTTATTTCCTCAGGACGTTGCCAACCAGAAACATCAATCACCGGTTTATCTATATTATGTAGCGCTTGGGTTTCTACTTGCGCGATATTTGACTTTGTTTTTACAGGATGGTCCTCAAAACGAGGGCGATTCAGGATTAAAATGAAAATCATAATCCCAAAAAAACCAAACAAAATAAGCGGATTTATTTTCTTTCTCATATCTCATAATTTTACCTTAAAAATGAAAAAAAATCAAAAAAAATACTCAAAAAATGGGTTAAGGAAAGGACTTTAGAGCATTTTTTCATTCAAGAGCGCGGAATGATTTGAAATATGGTATAATAAAAGGGAATTTCTAGAGAAAAGAGAAGATTATGTCAAATTATGCCATTATTTTAGCAGCGGGTAAAGGAACTCGTATGAAATCTGATTTGCCAAAAGTTTTGCACAAGGTTGCGGGTATTTCTATGTTGGAACATGTTTTCCGTAGTGTGGGAGCTATCCAACCTGAAAAGACAGTAACAGTTGTAGGACACAAGGCAGAATTGGTTGAGCAGGTCTTGGCTGGACAGACAGAATTTGTGACTCAATCTGAACAGTTAGGGACTGGCCATGCAGTTATGATGACAGAGCCTATCTTAGAAGGTTTGTCAGGTCACACCTTGGTTATTGCAGGAGATACTCCTTTAATCACTGGTGAAAGCTTGAAAAACTTGATTGATTTCCACATCAATCATAAGAATGTAGCGACTATCTTGACTGCTGAAACGGATAATCCTTTCGGCTATGGACGAATTGTTCGTAATGACAATGCTGAAGTTCTTCGCATTGTGGAGCAGAAGGATGCCACAGATTTTGAAAAACAAATCAAGGAAATCAACACTGGAACTTACGTCTTTGACAACGAGCGTTTGTTTGAGGCTTTGAAAAATATCAACACCAATAATGCTCAAGGAGAATACTATATCACAGATGTCATTGGCATTTTCCGTGAAGCTGGTGAAAAAGTTGGTGCCTATACTTTGAAAGATTTTGATGAAAGTCTTGGGGTAAATGATCGTGTGGCTCTTGCGACAGCTGAGTCGGTTATGCGTCGTCGCATCAATCACCAACATATGGTCAATGGGGTTAGCTTTGTCAACCCAGAAGCAACTTATATTGATATTGATGTTGAGATTGCGCCTGAAGTTCAAATCGAAGCCAATGTTACCTTGAAGGGGCAAACGAAAATTGGTGCTGAGACTGTTTTGACAAACGGTACTTATGTAGTGGACAGCACTATCGGAGCAGGAGCGATCATTACCAATTCTATGATTGAGGAAAGCAATGTTGCTGATGGTGTGACTGTAGGACCTTATGCTCATATTCGTCCAGGTTCAAGTCTAGCTGCTCAAGTCCATATTGGAAATTTTGTTGAGGTTAAAGGTTCTTCAATTGGTGAGAATACCAAGGCTGGTCATTTGACTTATATCGGAAACTGTGAAGTGGGTAGCCACGTTAATTTCGGTGCAGGAACCATTACAGTCAACTATGATGGCAAAAACAAATATAAGACAGTCATTGGCAACAATGTCTTTGTTGGTTCAAATTCAACCATTATTGCCCCAGTAGAGTTAGGTGACAATTCTCTTGTTGGTGCTGGTTCAACGATTACCAAAGACGTGCCAGCAGATGCGATTGCGATTGGTCGTGGTCGTCAGGTCAACAAAGACGAATATGCGACACGCCTTCCTCATCATCCTAAGAATCAGTAGGAGTCTGTCATGGAATTTGAAGAAAAAACGCTTAGTCGAAAAGAAATCTATCAAGGCCCAATTTTTAAACTGGTTCAAGATCAGGTTGAATTACCAGAAGGTAAAGGAACTGCCCAGCGGGATTTGATTTTCCATAATGGAGCTGTCTGTGTTTTAGCCGTAACCGATGAGCAAAAACTCATCTTGGTCAAGCAGTACCGCAAAGCTATCGAGGCTGTCTCTTACGAAATTCCAGCCGGAAAGTTGGAAGTAGGAGAAAATACAGACCCTATAGCAGCAGCCCTTCGTGAATTAGAGGAAGAAACAGCCTATACAGGGAAATTAGAACTCTTGTACGATTTTTACTCAGCCATTGGCTTTTGTAATGAAAAGTTAAAACTATACCTAGCGAGTGACTTGACAAAGGTTGAAAATCCGCGTCCTCAGGATGAAGATGAAACCTTGGAAGTCCTTGAAGTGAGCTTAGAAGAAGCCAAGGAATTAATCCAATCAGGTCATATCTGTGATGCCAAGACAATTATGGCTGTTCAATATTGGGAATTGCACAAAAAATAGAGGAGGTCAGTATGGGTAAACCTTTATTAACGGATGAAATGATTGAAAGAGCTAATAGAGGCGAAAAAATTTCAGGTCCCCCTTTGCTAGATGATAATGAGGAGACCAAGATTTTACCAACCTCTTCTTCCCGTTTTGGTTATGCCAATCCTAAGGAACATGGTTTTAGCCAGGAAACCTTGAAGATTCAGGTCGAACCGTCTATTCATAAAAGCCGTCGCATTGAAAATACCAAGAGAAATGTCTTCAATTCTAAGTTGAATAAGATTTTATTTGCAGTCATCTTTCTCTTGATTTTGCTTGTTTTAGCAATGAAACTTTTGTAATCGAAAAGGAAGTGAAATGAAAATAGGAATTATTGCGGCTATGCCAGAAGAACTGGCTTATCTGGTTCAGCATTTAGACAATGCCCAAGAGCAAGTTGTTTTGGGGAATACTTATCATACAGGAACCATTGCCTCGCATGAAGTCGTTCTTGTAGAAAGTGGAATTGGTAAGGTCATGTCTGCTATGAGTGTGGCGATTTTGGCTGATCATTTTCAAGTGGATGCTCTTATTAATACGGGTTCAGCTGGGGCAGTAGCAGAAGGTATCGCTGTTGGGGATGTCGTGATTGCTGACAAATTAGCCTATCATGATGTGGATGTCACAGCTTTTGGTTATGCTTATGGACAAATGGCGCAACAACCGCTTTATTTCGAATCAGATAAAACCTTTGTCGCTAAAATCCAAGAGAGTTTATCTCAATTGGACCAGAACTGGCATCTTGGTTTGATTGCTACAGGAGATAGTTTTGTTGCAGGAAATGATAAGATAGAAGCGATTAAGTCCCATTTCCCAGAAGTTTTAGCTGTTGAGATGGAGGGGGCAGCTATTGCTCAGGCGACGCATGCCCTTAATCTTCCAGTTTTAGTTATTCGAGCTATGAGTGACAATGCCAACCATGAAGCAAACATCTCTTTTGATGAGTTTATTATCGAAGCTGGACGTCGCTCTGCCCAAGTCTTATTAGCCTTTTTGAAGGCTTTAGATTAAGCGGAAATTTGACAGTTTATCTAGCTTATGATAAGATTTAAGTAAAGAAAAGCTAGAAAACGTTTCAGAGGATATTATGAGTATTGAAATGACCGTCAGTGAGATTGCAGAGGTCTTAGGATTATCTCGCCAAGCAATCAATAACCGTGTCAAAGAATTACCAGAAGAAGACACAGATAAAAATGACAAAGGGGTAACAGTCGTTACCAGAAGTGGCTTGATTAAGCTAGAAGAAATCTATAAAAAAACGATTTTTGAAGATGAGCCTGTCAGTGAAGATGTCAAGCAACGTGAACTGATGGAGATTCTGGTTGATGAGAAGAATGCAGAAATTCTTCGTCTTTATGAACAATTAAAAGCCAAGGATCGTCAGTTATCAGAAAAAGACGAGCAGATGCGTATCAAAGACCGTCAGATTGCTGAGAAAGACAAACAACTCGATCAGCAGCAACAATTGACCCTTCAAGCCATGAAGGATCAAGAAAATCTTAAGCTAGAGCTGGACCAAGCAAAAGAAGAAGTCCAATCAACTAAGAAAGGCTTTTTTGCTCGTTTATTTGGAGGATAATCAAGGAGCTGTTTAGGTTAAATGCTAACCTGATGGCTTCTTTTGTTTGTGAATAGTATAGTTGATTAGAATATAGACAGTAGAGGAGAAGGATAGAATGGAACGATTAGAAGAGTACATTGCTTTTGATTTAGAATTTAATCAGCATGAAGGGCAAACACACCTAATTCAAGTATCGGCAGTGCGTTTTAGAGATGGTCAGGAAATCGATGCCTATGATTCCTATGTTCATACCAGTGTGCCTCTAAAAAGTTTTATCAATGGTTTGACTGGGATTACAGCTGAAACCTTAAAAGATGCTCCTCCAGTGGAGAAAGTTATAAAAGATTTCCAAAATTTTGTGGGTTCTTTACCCATGGTAGGCTACAATGCTGCTAAAAGTGATTTGCCTATTCTAGCAGAGCATGGTTTAGACTACAGTCAGCAGTACAAGGTAGATTTGTATGATGAAGCTTTTGAACGTCGGAGTTCGGATTTACATGGTATTGCCAATCTCAAATTGCAAACTGTTGCCTCATTTCTTGGATTTCAAGGTCAGTCTCATAATAGCTTGGAGGATGCTCGGATGACGGCACGTGTTTACGAGTCCTTCTTGGAGTCGGATCAAGCTAGAGAATTGTTAGAGACAGAAAGTAGCCTATCAAACAATCCTTTTGGAGGCTTGGATTTGTCTCAATTATTTGACTAGGAGTGCCTATGAAACCTGAAAAAACTAAAAATCTAGGTTTTAGGAAAATCTACTTTAATCTAGATAAAATTCTCTTTCTCTTTTTCTTGATATTTATGATGATTGAGTTTGTCTGGTTGCCACTTAATTCTTGGATTGCTGGACTGTTGCTCCGACAGACAGGTTATCTCTTTCTTTCCTACAACAATATTTTTACTATTATAAAGGGTTCTCCCTTTGTTAGTCTTGCTTTATTTGTTCTGGTAATTGTTAATTTACTGGTCGCCTATTACCAGATAGGACTCCTCTTTATCGGAGCTCGACACCTCCTCTATCATGAAAAGAGAACTTTGCTGGAGTACAGTCGCAAGGTCTTTCGTCAAAGTTTCTTGTTTATGAAGCAAGTGACGATTTCCAAAATGGCCTTTATTTTCTTTTATGTCATGATACTCTTTCCATTGATTCGAAAGATTTTAAAGATTTATTACCTAAATAAAATCGTCATTCCGGAATTTATAGTAGCCTATGTAGAAGATAAGTATTGGTTGGTCGGTTTGGTAATCACTGTTCTAGCCTTGCTGCTGTTTTACATTTCAGTGCGATTGATGTTTGCCCTACCTCAGCTTTTGTTTGAGAAGAAAACAGTCAAAGAAGCAGTCAAATACAGTCTAGAGAAGACGAAAAGGCAATCCTGGTTTTATATCTGGAACTTGCTTTGGATTGTTATCAAGACCTATCTATTTTTCATTCTTCTCTTGATTCCAATCTTAGCAAGTCAGGTACTGATGGATGGAGTGACCCATAAGGAATCTCTTGTATTAGGAATTATTAATTTTGTCTTGATCAAGAATTTCCACTATATGGCCTTGACCTATTTTCTCATTAAGTTTGTTTCCTTTTTGACAGGGGAAGAACTAGAAATCACACCAAGGAGAAAGAAAGACCACTGGATGAGATGGGGAGTGATGGGCTGTGCTTGTATCTTTTTCGCTCTTGAGGGTTATGTTTATTTAGAAGCTCCAGTTTCACATAAACCTTTAATCATTTCTCACAGGGGAGTATCCAATAAGAATGGTGTGCAAAATACCGTCCAATCACTAGAAAAAACCGCTCAGTTATCTCCAGATTTCGTTGAGACGGATGTTCAGGAAACAAAAGACGGCCAGTTTGTCATGATGCATGATGCCAATATCAAGAATTTGACAGGAGTTAATGCCAATCCTCAGGATTTAACCTTGGAAGAATTAACCAAACTCGATATTTCGGAAAACGGCTATCATAGTAAGGTATCTAGTTTTGATGATTATCTCAACAAAGCCAATGAATTGCATCAGAAACTTCTTATTGAGATTAAAACTAGTCGAAAAGATAGCCCAGATATGATGAAACGCTTTATGGACAAATATGGAGATGTTATTAAACGGAATGGCCACCAAATGCAGTCCTTAGACTACCATGTGATTGATCAGGTATTGGCCTACGATTCACAAATTCCAGTCTATTTCATCCTGCCTTACAATAGTATCTTTCCAAGAACCAAAGCCACAGGTTACACCATGGAGTATTCAACCTTGGATGAAAATTTTGTCAACAAGCTTTGGAATACGGATCAGAAATTGTACGTGTGGACCATCAATAGTTCAGAGTCCTTTGATAAATCAGTTCATTTGGGAGCTGATGGCATGATAACAGATGACTTGGAAATGATTCAAGATCAGGTTACTATTGCCCAAGAAGACCCAGAGTATACTGAATTGCTTTTCAAACAGGCCATGGAATTCTTTAATTTTTAGTAAGCAAAAAGAGGTTGATCAAAAACTCACCTCTAAAATAGTAAAAAAACGAGCATTGTATCAGTTGGATATGCTCATTTTTTTATGCCATGGTTTATAATTGATACTCAATGAAAATCAAAGAGCAAACTAGGAAGCTAGCCGCAAGCTGCTCAAAACACTGTTTTGAGGTTGTATAGTTGATTGAAATAAGATGTGAACAGATAGACTAGGAAAGTTATAGTAGATTGAAATAGGATGCGGATAAATTAATTGGGGAATTCAAACCAATTTCTAACAATGTTTCAGAAAACTTGGTGGACTATTCTAGTTTCAATGTACTATAAATTAATTTCTAGAAATGTTTTAGAATCCGTAGCGTACTATTTTAGATTCAATCTGCTATAGATAAGACTGACGAAGTCAGTCACAGATATACGGTAAGGCGATGCTGACGTGGTTTGAAGAGATTTTCGAAGAGTATGAAATAAGAATAAAACAGGAAGTAATGCCTATGAAGTGGTTGAGATAGGTTATTTATGTCAGATGTAAAAGGGTTACTAACTTCTACGTGAAGAAGGCTTTCGAATTTATGTCAAACAGAAAATGGATCTCGCCTCTCTTTGGGGCAGATGAGAGAGTATTGTTGGCATGTGCAGAGTTTATGTTAGAAATAAATAAGCTGTCATAACATAGCTAGGATTTATCTTTATGAGTATGAATATCACAAAATTGGTCAAGAATCTAGCATCTAAAACATCAATTATACAAAAACACAGTCTCTCTTTGGCTTGATTGTGGTCAAGACAAAGAGAGACTGTGTGGTTTTATTTTTGAGTTAATTTTTTTAGATCATGTGCTTACTGAGGATTACTTTTATTTTCTGAAGTTGGAGTATTGGACTGTTTTTCATTTTCAGCGGCAGGTTTACTTGGAGTAGGAGCAGGAGTAGAAGAATCCCGAGTTGCTGTTTTCTGCTCTTCTTTTTTCTCTTCCTTGACGTTGGATTTTGGCGTTTCTTCTTGTTGTGTTTTTTCTTGACTAGTATTATTTTCCTTATTGGGACTGGTGTTTTCCTTAGGGGCTTCCTTTTGGATTTCTTTGACAATGGTTGTCGTCTGGCTTGTCGTAGGTTCCTTTTTAGTATTTTTGTTATTATCCAAGGCGTTCATGATTGTGATACTTGCGGTAATCAAGCCAAGGATACTAGCGATAGTAGCAACGGTTTTTTGAAAGACCGTAAAGCCTTTTTTGATGTGTTCTGTTTTTGGTTTTGAAGTTCTACGATAATTAGACATACATTCTCTCCTTTGATTAAAATTTATTATACCGCATTTCTTTAAAAAAATCTTAAAAAAAGAGGAATTGCCCTTTCTTGTCGCAGGCTCCGTTTCATGATACAATAGAAGGAGTGATTTTAGAAAGCGTGAGAAAACATGATTTACTTTGATAATTCGGCGACGACCAAGCCCTATCCTGAAGCACTTGAAACCTATATGCAGGTCGCTTCAAAAATTTTAGGAAATCCATCTAGTCTCCATCGTTTGGGAGACCAGGCAACACGAATCTTAGATGCTTCCCGGCAACAGATTGCAGATTTAATCGGTAAGAAAAGTGATGAAATCTTCTTTACTTCTGGTGGAACAGAAGGGGATAACTGGATTATCAAGGGTGTGGCCTTTGAAAAAGCCCAGTTTGGCAAGCACATCATCGTGTCGAACATTGAACATCCAGCAGTAAAAGAGTCAGCCCTTTGGTTGAAATCTCAAGGTTTTGAAGTGGATTTTTCTCCAGTAGATGAGCAAGGATTTGTGGATGTTGAGGCTCTAGCAGATTTGATACGACCTGATACGACACTCGTCTCTGTCATGGCTGTGAACAATGAAATTGGTTCTATCCAACCTATTGAGGCTATTTCAAAACTATTGGCAGACAAGCCAACTATTTCCTTCCACGTTGATGCGGTTCAGGCGCTTGCCAAGATTCCAACTGAAAAATATCTGACTGATAGAGTGGATTTTGCGACTTTCTCTAGTCACAAGTTCCATGGAGTTCGTGGTGTAGGTTTTGTCTATATCAAGTCTGGTAAGAAAATTACGCCTCTTTTGACAGGTGGTGGTCAGGAGAGCGACTATCGTTCGACAACTGAAAATGTAGCAGGGATTGCAGCGACAGCCAAGGCCCTCCGTTTATCTATGGAAAAGCTAGATATCTTTATTAGCAAGACTGGGCAGATGAAGGCAGTGATTCGTCAAGCACTTCTGGACTATCCAGATATTTTTGTCTTTTCAGATGAGGAAGACTTTGCCCCTCATATCCTGACTTTTGGAATCAAGGGTGTTCGTGGTGAGGTCATTGTTCACGCCTTTGAAGGCTATGATATTTTTATTTCCACAACTTCGGCTTGTTCGTCCAAGGCAGGAAAACCAGCTGGAACCCTGATTGCCATGGGAGTGGATAAAGATAAGGCCCAGTCAGCTGTGCGTCTTAGTCTAGACCTTGAAAATGATATGAGTCAGGTCGAGCAGTTCTTGACCAAGCTAAAATTAATTTACAATCAAACTAGAAAAGTAAGATAGGAGCATTCATGCAGTATTCAGAAATTATGATTCGCTACGGTGAGCTGTCAACCAAGGGTAAAAACCGTATGCGTTTCATCAATAAACTTCGCAATAATATTTCGGACGTTTTGTCCATCTATCCCCAAGTTAAGGTAACCGCTGATCGTGACCGTGCCCACGCTTACCTCAATGGGGCGGATTACACAGCAGTAGCAGAATCGCTTAAGCAAGTCTTTGGAATTCAAAACTTTTCCCCTGTTTATAAGGTTGAAAAATCTGTAGAAGTTTTGAAGTCTTCTGTCCAAGAGATTATGCAGGACATCTACAAGGAAGGTATGACCTTTAAAATATCTAGCAAGCGTAGCGACCACAACTTTGAACTTGACAGTCGTGAACTCAACCAAACGCTTGGAGGGGCTGTATTCGAAGCCATTCCAAATGTGCAAGCTCAGATGAAAAATCCTGACATCAATCTTCAGGTGGAGATTCGTGAGGAGGCGGCTTATCTTTCCTATGAAACCATTCGAGGGGCAGGTGGCTTGCCAGTTGGAACTTCTGGTAAGGGCATGCTTATGTTATCAGGGGGAATTGACTCACCTGTAGCTGGCTATCTAGCACTTAAACGTGGGGTAGATATTGAGGCCGTTCACTTTGCCAGCCCACCTTACACCAGTCCCGGTGCCCTCAAGAAAGCGCAGGACTTGACCCGTAAATTGACCAAGTTTGGAGGCAATACCCAGTTTATCGAAGTTCCTTTTACAGAGATTCAAGAGGAAATCAAGGCCAAAGCGCCAGAAGCCTACCTCATGACCTTGACTCGTCGTTTTATGATGCGGATTACCGATCGTATCCGTGAGGTACGAAATGGTTTAGTTATCATCAATGGGGAAAGTCTTGGTCAAGTAGCCAGCCAAACTCTTGAAAGTATGCAGGCTATCAACGCTGTGACCAACACTCCCATCATCCGCCCTGTGGTCACTATGGACAAATTGGAAATCATTGACATCGCCCAGGAAATCGATACCTTTGACATTTCTATCCAACCTTTTGAAGACTGCTGTACCATTTTTGCACCTGACCGTCCTAAGACCAATCCTAAAATTAAGAACGCAGAGCAGTATGAAGCACGTATGGATGTTGAAGGCTTGGTTGAACGAGCAGTAGCAGGGATTATGATTACTGAGATCACACCGCAGGCTGAAAAAGATGAAGTAGATGACTTGATTGACAATCTGCTCTAATCAGAAAATCCAAAAGAATTTAGAAAATTAAATGAAAAAGTTAGTTTTTAATCCAAAAATGGAAGAAAAACTGACTTTTTTTCTTAAACTGTGATATAATAAGAATAAATTTTGAATATAGAGAGTTTTCTGACAATGAATCAATCCTACTTTTATCTAAAAATGAAAGAACACAAACTCAAGGTTCCTTATACAGGTAAGGAGCGCCGTGTGCGTGTTCTTCTTCCTAAAGATTATGAGAAAGACACGAATCGTTCCTATCCTGTTGTTTACTTTCATGACGGGCAAAATGTTTTTTATAGCAAGGAGTCTTTCATTGGTCATTCATGGAAGATTATCCCAGCTATTAAGCGTAATCCTGATATCAGTCGCATGATTGTCGTTGCCATTGATAATGATGGTATGGGGCGGATGAATGAGTATGCGGCTTGGAAGTTCCAAGAATCTCCTATCCCAGGGCAGCAGTTTGGTGGTAAGGGTGTGGAGTATGCCGAGTTTGTCATGGAGGTGGTCAAACCTTTTATAGATGAGACCTACCGTACCAAAGCTGACCGCCAGCATACGGCTATGATTGGTTCCTCACTAGGAGGCAATATTACCCAGTTTATCGGTTTGGAATACCAAGACCAAATTGGTTGCTTGGGCGTCTTTTCATCTGCCAACTGGCTCCACCAAGAAGCCTTTAACCGCTATATCGAGCGTCAGCAACTATCGCCTGACCAGCGTATCTTTATCTATGTAGGAACAGAAGAAGCGGATGATACAGACAAGACCTTGATGGCTGGTAATATCAAACAAGCCTATATCGACTCGTCGCTTCGCTATTACCGTGATTTGATAGCAGGGGGAGTTCATTTGGATAATCTTGTCTTGAAAGTTCAGTCTGGTGCCATCCATAGTGAAATCCCTTGGTCGGAGAATTTACCAGACTGTCTGAGATTTTTTGCAGAGAAATGGTAAGTTAGGAAAGGAGAAAGCCAATGCATATTGAAAACCTTAGCCACTGGAGTGGTCATCTCAACCGTGAAATGTATCTCAACCGTTATGGACATGCTGGGATTCCAGTTGTGGTCTTTGCTTCATCAGGTGGTAGTCACAACGAATACTATGATTTTGGCATGATTGAAGCCTGTGCTTCTTTTATCGAGGAAGGCCGTGTCCAGTTTTTTACCCTATCCAGTGTAGACAGTGAGAGCTGGTTAGCCACTTGGAAAAATGGTCATGACCAAGCAGAGATGCACCGTGCCTACGAGCGCTATGTGATTGAGGAGGCCATTCCTTTTATCAAGCACAAGACAGGTTGGTTTGATGGCATGATGACGACAGGTTGCTCAATGGGCGCCTACCATGCACTCAATTTCTTCCTCCAGCATCCAGATGTCTTTACCAAAGTGATTGCTCTCAGTGGTGTTTACGACGCACGTTTCTTTGTCGGCGATTACTACAATGACGATGCTATTTACCAAAATTCGCCAGTAGATTATATCTGGAACCAAAACGACGGCTGGTTTATTGACCGTTACCGTCAGGCAGAGATTGTGCTGTGTACGGGTCTTGGAGCCTGGGAACAAGACGGTCTACCATCTTTCTACAAGCTTAAAGAAGCCTTTGACCAGAAACAAATTCCAGCCTGGTTTGCTGAATGGGGACATGATGTCGCCCACGACTGGGAATGGTGGCGCAAACAAATGCCTTATTTCCTCGGCAATCTCTATTTATAAAAGGAGTGACCTATGAATTACCTTGTTATTTCTCCCTACTATCCACAAAACTTTCAACAGTTTACCATCGAACTAGCCAATAAAGGCATCACAGTCTTGGGAATTGGTCAGGAACCTTACGAGCAATTGGATGAGCCTTTACGCAATAGCCTGACCGAGTATTTCCGTGTTGATAATCTTGAGAACATAGACGAAGTCAAACGAGCAGTTGCTTTCCTCTTTTATAAACATGGTCCTATCGACCGCATCGAATCCCACAATGAATATTGGTTAGAGTTGGACGCAGCACTCAGAGAGCAATTCAATGTTTTTGGTGCCAAACAAGAGGATCTCAAAAAGACGAAATATAAGTCTGAAATGAAGAAACTCTTCAAAAAAGCAGGTGTCCCTGTAGTCCCTGGAGCTGTTATCAAAACGGAAGCAGATGTTGATCAAGCAGTGAAAGAAATCGGCCTTCCAATGATTGCTAAACCTGATAATGGAGTGGGAGCAGCCGCAACCTTTAAACTCGAGACAGAAGACGATGTCAATCACTTCAAGCAAGAATGGGATCATTCAACCCTTTATTTCTTTGAAAAATTTGTCACTTCCAGTGAAATTTGTACCTTTGACGGGCTCGTAGACAAGGATGGTAAGATTGTTTTCTCAACAACCTTCGACTACGCCTATACACCGCTTGATCTCATGATGTACAAGATGGACAATTCCTATTACGTTCTCAAGGATATGGATCCCAAATTACGTAAATATGGTGAGGCAATTGTCAAAGAATTTGGTATGAAAGAACGTTTCTTCCATATTGAGTTCTTCCGTGACGGGGACGACTACATTGCCATTGAGTACAATAACCGTCCTGCAGGTGGTTTTACCATTGATGTTTATAACTTTGCTCATTCCTTGGACCTCTATCGTGGCTATGCAGCTATTGTCGCAGGAGAAGAGTTCCCAGCGTCAGAGTTTGAACCTCAGTATTGTTTGGCTACTTCTCGCCGTGCAAATGCTCATTATGTCTATTCAGAAGAGGATTTGCTTGACAAATATAGCCAACAGTTCAAGGTTAAAAAAATCATGCCAGCTGCCTTCGCAGAACTTCAAGGAGATTACCTTTATATGCTGACAACTCCGAGTCGACAAGAAATGGATCAGATGATTAAGGACTTTGGCCAGCGTCAGGCTTAAGAGACTCTTGGATTAAGGAAATTCACTCCCTTAATCCTTTTGTTTTTTATGAGAAACACAGTGTATTGAAACAAGAGTAGGACAAAAGAGCCTCCTTTTGAGGTGCTTTTTAATATGAGCCCAGATTTTCTCTATAAGATTGTACTCA
This sequence comes from uncultured Streptococcus sp., assembly GCA_963517545.1. Taxonomy (GTDB): domain Bacteria; phylum Bacillota; class Bacilli; order Lactobacillales; family Streptococcaceae; genus Streptococcus. The sequence continues at coordinate 20,708 of CAUQGR010000027.1, forward strand.
GGTGAGTGGGGAGGAATAAGAAATAAAGCTACTTTTTCTGGGACTTGTTCATAGTAGGTGTGATTCTTTTTTTTCGAGTGTAGCCCATAGCTTTGAGAGCATAGTGGATAGTATAGTAGATTGAAATAAGATGTAAACAAAGTGATTGAGAAAGTCAATTTTTCTAGAAATGTTTTAGCAACCGTAATGTGCTATTCTAGATTCAATACGCTATAGTTGGATGACAGCCAAATTCAGAAGCTATTTCAGTCAAATAAGCGTCTAGATTGTCAGTAAGATAGTTTTTAAATCTATCTCTATCAACTTTTCTTGGTTTTGTTCCTTTTACTTGATGATTTAGATCACCTATTTTCTCTTTTAGATAATGGTATTACGTGAGATTTGGAAAACGTGTGATGCTTCTGTTATATTATCTGTTCGCTTACAATAGGCAAGAACTTTTTTACGTAAATCTATTGAATATGGCATAAGATGACTGCACCACATTGTGTACTACCTTTAGTTCATTTTGTTATATCTCTGTCGAAACAGGTTACTAATATTAATGTACGGGCTCTATGTATGTCAAAAATAAGTTCAGTTATTGAATAGATTTCACTAAACGAGATAGAAGAATAATTTGAGTCTTTTATGCAATCTCCATATAGGATTCATTACTATTGATACCTTAGGTTCTTTTTATTGAAGAAATTTTCTGAAAATTACAAAATATACTTGCTATTTTAGAAAAATAGTGTAGAATATAAGAAATAGGTTTTTAGAATAAGGAGTGGAATATGACAGTAACGATTGATTGGGAAAACCTTGGTTTCTCCTATATGAAATTACCTTATCGCTATATTGCTCATTTTAAAAATGGACAATGGAATCAAGGAGAGCTTACAGAGGATGCAACCTTGCATATTTCAGAGTCTTCTCCAAGTCTTCACTATGGTCAACAAGCTTTTGAAGGTTTGAAAGCTTACCGTACTAAGGATGGTAGTGTTCAACTTTTCCGTCCTGACGAAAATGCTAAACGTCTGCAACGTACTTGTGATCGTCTCTTGATGCCACAAGTTCCGACAGACATGTTTGTAGAAGCTTGTAAGGCAGTTGTCCGTGCCAATGAAGAATACATACCACCATATGGAACAGGTGGAACTCTTTATCTTCGTCCACTTTTGATTGGAGTTGGAGATATTATCGGGGTAAAACCAGCGGAGGAATACATTTTCACTATCTTTGCTATGCCAGTTGGAAATTACTTTAAGGGTGGCTTGGTCCCAACTAATTTCTTGATTCAGGATGAATACGACCGTGCCGCTCCAAATGGTACAGGTGCGGCTAAGGTTGGTGGGAACTATGCTGCAAGTCTCTTGCCAGGGAAATTGGCCAAGTCACGTCATTTCTCAGATGTTATCTATCTAGACCCATCAACTCATACAAAGATTGAAGAAGTCGGTTCAGCTAACTTCTTTGGAATTACAGCTGACAATGAGTTTGTAACACCATTGAGTCCATCTATCTTGCCATCTATTACTAAGTATTCTTTGCTTTATTTGGCAGAACACCGCTTGGGCTTGACACCTATTGAGGGTGATGTTCCAATTGATAAGCTGGATCGTTTTGTAGAGGCAGGTGCTTGTGGTACTGCGGCAGTTATTTCGCCAATTGGTGGAATTCAACACGGTGATGATTTCCATGTATTCTATAGTGAAACAGAAGTTGGCCCTGTGACTCGTAAACTCTATGATGAATTGACTGGTATTCAGTTTGGTGATATTG
>CAUQGR010000028.1:0-21870 GCA_963517545.1 uncultured Streptococcus sp.
AGATGGACGCGTGGATCGTTTCAACAAAAAATACGGTCTCAAATAATGATAAAAAGACAGCTTCGGCTGTTTTTTTTGTTTCTTGAAATCAACTGCTGTTTTCATATTCCAGACTCAAAAAACTTTGCACTCTAGCTAGCCACACGATGGTTTCCATAGTATAGAGTTTTTTCTTGCCTAAAAAATATAAAAGATATATACTAGCTATATATCGCATAGATTGGAGATATACTATGACGACATCACTTACTAAGCAATACAATTTTAAAATCAATGAGTCATCAATGGAACAAGCTAGAGCTATCATCAAGGAAAAAGGAATGACTATGACGGATGCTATTAGTCTTTTTATCGAGCAGATTGTTCTCGAACAGGATTTACCAATAAAAACTGCAGAAGATATACATCGTGAGCGATTGATTCAGGAACTACAAGCCCAATCTGAACGCGCCTTAAGAGAATATGAATCCGGACAAGGAACTTCCTTAGATGATATGAGGCTACGATATGGCTTATAAAGTAATTATTTCGACTGAAGTGAGTCAGGCAATTGATAGTATCCATAACTACATCAGCACTGTTCTTTTATCACCCCAGTCTGCTAAAAATACTGTGGCCAAAATTTTAGACGGCTTAAAAAGTTTAGAAACCTTTCCTGAAGCTGGCTTTGATGCAGATGAAAAAATCGGACTTAAAATCAATAGTAAGTACCCCACACGAGGAAAAATTATCGGGCAATATATCTTGCTTTACTTTATCGATCAAACTAAAAGAAATGTTTTTCTTTCCCACTTATTCCACACAAAAAGCGACTATGTTACCTTGCTACAAAGCAAAAATAATAAAAGCTCAAAATCATCATTTTAATGCCCACCACTCTCTTAATAACCTTGTACTTAGTCTTCGTTTTAACTAAAAACTAAAAAAAACTTTGCACTCTAGTTAGCCACACGATGGCTTCCAAAGTACAAAGTTTTTTATTAGACAAGTCTTACTCTTCCTTATCTTGATTTTCAGTTCCTTACCAATCATGACCACCCGTCAAACGGGTGGTTTGAACCAGGGCTATAAGCCCAAATTACCAGCCAGCGCCTAAAGACGCTGGCTTTCACGTTGTTCAAGCCTTATTGCTCTTGACTCGTCACTTGCCTCTCAAAGAGGCTTTAGTATTACTTACCACTATCCCTAAAGGGATCCTCATATTCTTTTACACTCAATTTATCTAGTGCTATATCATGCTTTTCCTGTTCTTGGATATATTTCTTAATTGTGGCTTCATTAAGTCCTACTGTACTTACATAATAACCTTCCGCCCAGAAATGCCGATTCCCAAACTTGTACTTGAGATTGGCGTGTTTGTCAAACATCATGAGTGCACTTTTACCTTTTAAATACCCCATGAAACTTGAAACACTTATCCTTGGTGGAATACTGACTAACATATGTACATGGTCTGGCATTAAGTGACCCTCGATAATTTCAACACCTTTATAACTACATAATCGATGGAATATTTCTCCCAAACTGCTTCGATATTGATTATAAATGACTTTTCGTCTATACTTAGGGGTGAACACAATGTGATACTTACAGTGCCACTTTGTGTGCGATAAACTATGTGCCTTTTGTGCCATATTTTTCTCCTTTCGCTTTACAATTGGCTTGAACACCTTTATTGTATCGCGTTTGGAGTTTTTTTGGGTATAACCTTCGACGCGCACCCGCATAGCGGGTGGTTTTTTTGTCTCGCACCTAACGGAGCGAGACGGACTAATAGTCGCATAATAAAAAACTAAGCCTAGGACAATCTCCAAAGCTTAGTTTGATGTAGTTTTTTAATTTCCAGCGTAATATTTTTGGATTCCTTTAATAATACCTTCAACCAACTTATCTTGGTATTGTTCACTACGGATTCGTTGGTTTTCTTCTGAATTATCCATATAACCCAACTCTAACAACACAGCAGGTTTCGCAGTCTCACGAAGAACAGCGAAGGTGGCTTGCAAAAGTCCAGCATCTCTAGCTCCTGTCTCAGCCAAGAGAGATGAATGAAGATCTGTGGCCAAACGATTACTTTCACTTATACGATCTGGATTATTATGCCAGTACTGATTAATCTTGCTCGGGTAACCTGCATCTTCCTTATAAGAATAAGTCTGTATTCCTAGATTCAGTGTTGTGTCATTCCCAGTGGCGTTAAAATGAATACTAATAAAGAAGTCTGCATTCGTCTTATTTACCATACGAGAACGCTCTGTCACAAAGTCAACATCCACATCACTATCTCGAGATGTGAGAACTGTATAGCCCAGTTCCTCTAAACGTTTCCTTAATTTACGAGAGACCTGTAAGTTCAAATCTTTTTCAGCTATTCCATAATAGTAAGCGCCCGAATCACGTCCACCATGCCCAGGATCTAGGAAGATAGTTTTACTATAGTGCCCCTTTTCAAATCCTTTTGGAAGTTCTTGAACCCATTTACCATTATCTTTGAAAAAATGGCTGCTTCCATTAATAGTATAAGTTCCAGTGACATAAACGCCATCTTCTTTAAGATAATACCAAGCTTTGTAATCTTGATCATAAAGCCACTCTTTGTGAGCCATGTAGCCACCAGATTTTAGATAGTAAGAGCCAATCCATTGCTTCTCAGCATAGTGTCCACCTGACTTGAGATAGAACCAGCTAGAGTAGTTAGGATCGTACACCCATTCTTTATCTGCCATAGCCCCACTGGATTTCAGGTAATAATTTCCCTTCCAGCTATTAGCCATCATGACACCATTTTGATCAAATGCATACCATTTACCATTGATTTGACTCCATTGGTTGGACAGATATTTTCCTGAACCATTGGCGTAGTACCACTTGTTAGCCATCTGATACCAGCTATTTTCAAGTAAGTAACCATTCTTATCAAATAGGTAGCCCTCATAAAGAGTATCTGTAAATTTGACACCCGTTTGACTATAATAAGTCCACTTCCCATCTTCTTTTACCCAACCAGTTTGTAGCTTAGACTCAGTAGGAAGAGTTGGCTTTGTCTCCTGCTCACTCGAACTAGGAGTCGTTGGCTGGTTTTCTGTAGCTGCTTGAGAATCACTTGCAGAGCTAGTAGTTGAACTAGCGATAGAGTTATTCGTAGGATGACTAGTATCATTAGCTAGAACTGTTTGGCTAGTAAATCCAAGAAGAGCCAGAGCAAGAATCGTAAATTTCTTATATGATTTCATTTATAACCTTTCTAGGGGAATGGAATCCCAGTGTTATTGAGTTCTTTAACTTCCTTGATGAAGGAGTTTTTTATTATAACTTTCTCTTTATATTATACACTAAATGCAATCAAATATGACAAAAACTGCTAATATATATTATTTTTTATGTCACGAAAAAAGTAAAATCTGTGTATCTCGTTTCTAGTTTATATTTGGATTTACTATGTGTAAGGGAGATGTTATAATAAAAATAGGAGGAGATAAAATGAACCAAAAAGCTAAATCCTTTACACTTGCTACAGTTTTAGCTCTTTTATTTCTAGGAACTGAAACTCTTGCGTCACAATCAGTCTCAGCTAATGATAGATTGGTCTCCACTCAGGAAATAAATGGTCAATCCTACCATATCTTAAACTCTGAGGTCACTAGTACTTCTGCTGGTACTACTCTAGTTGGGATTGAAGGAACTTTCTTAACGCCAGATAAACAGGCAATCTTAGATCGTATCAACTCTATTCGAAAAGAGGCTGCAGATGAAGGTCTAGTTACTAGCTATGTTCCCATCAAATGGTCAACTGCCCTAGAGAAAACAGCCTTTTCTCGTGCAGCAGAAGCTTCTGTAACTATGAATCATAAACGTTTATCTAATAAAGATATTTGGAGTGCCTGGCCTTCAGGAAATTTCTCACTAGCCGAAAACTTAGCTTGGAACTATGACGGATTTATGACAGCTATTAATCAATAGTATGAAGAAAAAGCAGATTATGTCAAATCTCGTAGTGGGGCAAGTGTATCTGGTCAAACTGGACACTATGAATCCTTAATTGATCCAAAACTGACCTATATGGGGCTTACAGCCTTTGATAATCCTGTCACTCAAAATGGATGGATTACCATTGCACAAAGTTTCGGAACAGCATCTGGTGGCTCTGAAGAATTAGCCGGTGGCTATGGAAAAGCTATTCAATACACAGAAGCCGACTCTGGTCAGATTCAAACATTTGCGACTAAGGCGAATCTTTTTGACAAAGACTTGAAGGCTATCGGAACTCATAAAAACATAAATGAAGCTACAAGAGACGAAAGAAATAATTCCCATGATTTCTTTAACCAAATGCAAGAAGTCGGTAAAAATATAGGTTTTTGGCGTCAATCTGGCTCTCGCTGGTGGTATAAACATACTGACGGTTCATATACAACCAACGGTTGGGAACAAATCAATGGTGTTTGGTATCGTTTTGATAACTCTGGTTGGATGCAAACAGGCTGGTTGAAAGATGGTAGTTCTTGGTACTATCTTGATAGTTCTGGTGCAATGAAGACTGGCTGGCTAAAAGATAGCGGTAACTGGTACTACCTTCAAGACTCAGGCGCTATGAAAACTGGTTGGATGAAAGTATCTGGTAAATGGTATTATGCATACAGCTCAGGTGCGCTCGCGATTAATACAACTACTCCTGATGGCTATCGTGTCAATGCCAACGGTGAGTGGATATAATGAACTAAAACAAAAATAAACAAAGGACAATCATTATTTAATTTTAAAGATGATATCCTTTGTTTTTTATATACTTTTATTGTCTGCTGCTAAGCACAATTCTTAGATTCACTCAGAAAAAGATTAGACTTTTAACCTCAAAATTGATAAAATAAGAAGGAAAATAAGATAAAAGGAAACTATAAATCACCATGATGAACATGCAAAACATGATGCGTCAAGCACAAAAACTTCAAAAACAAATGGAACAAAGCCAAGCTGAACTTTCTGCTATGCAATTTGTTGGCAAATCTGCTCAAGACCTTGTCCAAGCGACCTTAACTGGAGATAAGAAAGTTGTCAGCATTGACTTCAATCCAGCTGTCGTTGACCCAGAAGACCTTGAAACTCTTTCAGATATGACTGTTCAGGCTATCAACTCTGCTCTTGAACAAATCGATGAAACGACTAAGAAAAAATTAGGTGCTTTCGCTGGAAAATTGCCATTCTAATAAAAATCACAAAAACGCATAATGTAAGGTGCCAGAAGACCTTGATATTATGCGTTTTATTGTGTCAAGACTTACTTGATTTCTCCTCGAATCAAGTTTTGTCTCACCTTTATTATATTTTTTCAACTAAGTCTTTTATCATTCGATGTAGTTCTTCTATCTTTTCAGATTGTTTCTCTAGTAATATTCTCTGACTAGATAATTCATCTTGGAGTTTATCAAGTTTTATCTGTTCATCTGGATTATCTTTTACAAAAAAGTTCGTCAAGGCACTCGTTAACATTCCTATTGTTCCAATACCAACAAGCATTAATAAGACAGCTAACCATTTACCAAAGATCGAATTCGGAACAATATCCCCATAACCAACTGTCGTTACAGTAACAAGAGCCCACCAAAGACTATCTGAGAAAGATTTTTCTTCAACAACGGATAAAATCGAACTTCCTACCAGCACAATAAAGGAATTGAGATAGAAAATATAAAGCAAGCCATTTGTTCGTAAGAGTTTTCCAATCTTCTTTTCCAGCTTACCAGTCAATCCAACGATTCTTAAAAGACGAGTCAGTTTCAGTAATTTTGTCAGCCTTGCTAGGCGAAAGATGCGTCCTAATCGAAACACTGTAAAAATAGCATTTAAAGGAAGGATAGCTAGCAGATCAAAGATATTTTCAATTATGAATCGCCATTTCCCTTTACTTAAAAAGAACCGCCAGCCATAATCCACCACGAAAACACCCCAAAGTAGTAAATCAATAATATTGTATGGAGGATTATCCAAGTCAATCATCTCAGCAAATCCAAGCAAGACTAAAACAACAGATATCAACGCAAGTATGATAATCGTTGTATCATAGTAATCCTTAAATAACCATTTTCTTTTCACACTACTTCTCCTATATCATTTTTAAACATTATACCACAACAAATATCTACTAATTTATAAAAAGAAGGCACTCGCCTTCTTTTTTATATATCTGTCAATGGTGTTGCGGTATCTGGTGAGGTATCATAAACCTTAAAGTCTACTCCGACTCCCAGATCAGCTTGTGCTAGCTGGTTGACCATAGTCATATGAGCCAGTTCCTTGATATTGTTTTCCTTAGATAAATGCCCAAGGTAAATCTTCTTAGTACGATTTCCTAGCGTCCGAATCATAGCTTCAGCACCATCCTCGTTAGAAAGGTGACCAAGGTCCGATAGGATTCGTTGTTTGAGTCGCCAAGCATAAGATCCTGCTCGCAAAATCTCTACATCGTGGTTGGACTCGATAAGATAGCCATCAGCATTTGCGACAATTCCTGCCATACGGTCACTAACATAACCTGTATCGGTCAAAAGGACAAAACTCTTATCATCCTTCATAAAGCGATAGAACTGCGGTGCGACTGCATCATGACTCACACCAAAACTCTCGATATCGATATCTCCAAATGTCTTGGTTTTGCCCATTTCAAAGATATGCTTTTGCGAAGAATCCACCTTGCCAAGATACTTACTATTCTCCATAGCCTGCCAAGTTTTTTCATTGGCATACAAATCCATACCATACTTGCGAGCCAAAACACCTACTCCATGGATATGGTCTGAATGCTCATGGGTAATCAAGATAGCGTCCAAGTCTTCTGGCTTGCGGTTAATTTCAGCAAGTAGGCTAGTAATCTTTTTACCAGACAAGCCTGCATCCACTAAAAGCTTCTTTTTTGGTGTTTCCAGATAAAAGGAATTTCCACTGGAACCCGACGCTAAAATACTGTATTTAAAGCCTGTTTCACTCATTCTAGTCTTCTACTTCATCCTCCCATACTTCTTCTTTCACTGCATCCTTATCATAAGGGAGCACAATGGTAAAGGTTGATCCCTTACCGTATTCACTCTTGGCCCAAATAAAGCCTTTATGTTGTTTGATAATTTCTTTAGCAATAGACAGTCCCAGACCTGTTCCACCTTGGGCACGACTTCTAGCACGATCCACACGGTAAAAACGGTCAAAGATGCGTGGTAAATCTTGCTTGGGAATCCCCAAACCTTGGTCTGAGATGGATAAAATCATCTGATCATCAGTCGTCTTCATGGTCACTGTGATTTTCCCACCATCTGGCGAATACTTGATGGCATTGTTGAGAATATTATCAATCACCTGTGTCATCTTATCTGTATCTATCTCTATCCAGACTGAGGTAATTGGATAATCTCTCACCAGTTCATATTTCTTCTCTTCATCCTGCCCTCTTATCTGATCAAAACGGTTGAGGATAAAAGTAATAAAGGCAGTAAAATTAATCAGTTCCACATCCAGATGACTGGTCGCATTGTCAATTCGAGAGAGATGAAGGAGGTCAGTTACCATGCGCATCATACGATTGGTTTCGTCTAGAGATACCTTAATAAAGTCTGGTGCTACAGTTTCACACAAAGCTCCCTCATCCAAAGCTTCAAGATAAGATTTAACACTGGTTAAGGGTGTCCGTAACTCATGGCTAACATTGGAAACAAAGAGTCTCCGCTCGCGTTCTTCCTTCTCCTGCTCAGTCGTATCATGCAAAACAGCAACCAGACCCGAAATAAAGCCAGACTCTCGACGAATCAAAGCAAAGCGAACACGAAGGCTCAGATACTCACCATTAGCATCCTGAGAATCAATGATGAGCTCAGGAATTTGGGTAATCAAATCACGAAGTTCATACTCATCTTCAATCTTAAGCAATTCTAGAATACTTTTATTGAGAACCTCTTCTTTCTGAACACCTAGCTGTTTCTTAGCCATGTCATTAATCATAGTAATCTTACCACGACGATTGGTCGCAAGGACTCCGTCCGTCATGTAAGAGAGGATACTGTGCAATCGTTTACTCTCTTGTTCCAGATTTTCTTGGGTCAAACGGATTACTTCTGATAAATCATTGAGATTATTGGTAATATTAGTGATTTCAGAGCTTCCCTGCATATCCAATACCTGAGAATAATCTCCTGCAACCAGGTCTTTTACCTTTTGATTGATTTGCTTCAGCCGAATATTATCCCGACGATTTTCTAGTAAAAGCAAAGTCACGACTAAAATAAAGCCAAGTAAAATAAGGATAAAGATAAAATCACTGGTTAAAACTGTGTCTTTAATTAGTTTAATCATTATTTCTCATATAATAACCAACACCGCGACGTGTTAGGATATACTCAGGACGACTAGGTGTATCTTCAATCTTCTCACGCAAACGTCTGATAGTTACGTCAACAGTTCGAACATCTCCGAAATAATCATACCCCCAGACAGTTTCAAGCAAATGTTCACGCGTAATCACTTGACCGATATGAGAAGCCAAGTGGTACAAGAGTTCAAATTCACGGTGGGTCAAGTCTAGTTCTTCACCGTATTTCTTAGCTACATAAGCATCTGGCACAATCTCCAAGTCCCCAATTTGCAAGGGCTGAGTTTTCTTTTCATCAGACTCTTGATTATCTACAGAAGTCAAATCTGTACGACGGAGAAGAGCTTTGACACGCGCCTGAAGCTCACGATTTGAGAAGGGTTTGGTTACATAGTCGTCCGCCCCAAGCTCTAAACCGATAACCTTATCAAATTCGCTATCTTTAGCCGACAGCATGATAATAGGCACACTACTAGTCTTGCGAATAGTCTTCGCAACTTCTAAACCATCAATTTCTGGAAGCATCAAATCCAGAATAATAATATCTGGTTGCTCTGCTTCAAATTGCTCTAGCGCTTCACGACCGTTAAAAGCAGTTACAACCTCGTAACCTTCCTTGGTCATATTAAACTTGATAATATCCGAGATTGGTTTTTCATCATCTACAATTAATATTTTTTTCATATGTTCACCTTTTTCTCTACTATTATACCAAAAAAATAGCAAGAAGACACAATAGCTAGTCTTTGCTACTGTCTAAGTTGGCTTGTGCATAAGCCTGCCAGATTTTTTGTTGGGGTTTGGCAAGTGGAACATCCTTGAACTCTTCTGGTGAAAGCCAGCGAACTTCCCTATCTGAAAAATCATGGAAGTCACTCACTTGACCTGCTACAATTTGAACATGCCATTTACGATGACTAAAGACATGCTTGACAGTCTCAAAATAAACATTAAGCCAATCAACATCTAGGTCATAGTCCTGCTGGAAACTCTCCTCTGGACTGGGACCAAAGTTCACACTTTCTTCTGCAACCTGATGGAAGAGGTCAAACTGCTCCTCTTGCGAAAAGTCATCTACTTCTACCAGTGGGAAATGCCAAAATCCTGCCAACAACTTTTCACTTTCATTTTTTTCAAGTAAAAATTGTCCCTGAGAATTTTTCACAACTAAGGCTTTAAGATAAATAGGAACAGGCTTTTTCTTTGGAGCCTTAATTGGATAACGGTCCATGGTTCCATTCTGATATGCTGCACTAAAATCCTTCACTGGACTCTCTTCTGGTCTGGGATTTACAGGCGCCTCAATATCAGATCCTAAGTCCATTAAGGCTTGGTTAAAGTCACCTGGCCGTTCTGGGTCAATCAAGATTTCCATCATTGCCTGAAAAATTTTGCGATTACTTGGAATCCCAATATCATGGTTGACTTCGAACAGACGGGCCAGCACTCGCATAACATTACCATCGACCGCTGGCTCAGGCAAGTTAAAAGCAATACTGGAAATCGCTCCTGCTGTGTAAGGGCCAATCCCTTTTAAACTAGAAATTCCTTCATAGGTGTTTGGAAATTGGCCACCAAAGTCAGTCATAATCTGCTGGGCAGCAGCCTGCATATTACGAACTCGAGAATAATAGCCCAAACCTTCCCAGGCCTTCAACAAACGCTCTTCAGGCGCAGTTGCCAGACTTTCGACTGTTGGAAACCAGTCCAAGAATCGTTCGTAATAGGGAATAACCGTATCCACCCTAGTCTGCTGGAGCATAATTTCAGAGACCCAGGTATGATAAGGATTTTTACTTCTACGCCACGGTAAATCTCTTTTGTTTTCATCATACCAGTTGAGAAGTTTCTCACGGAAAGAAACAATCTTCTCCTCCGGCCACATGACAATACCGTATTCTTTCAAATCTAACATATCTCTAGTATAACACAGAAGATTTCACCTGTCTTTGTATCTGATTTATAATATTTTCAATAGATAGTATATAACCTTTCTATCTACTTATACTCAATGAAAATCAAAGAGCAAACTAGGAAGCTAGTCGCAGCTGTACTTGAGTACGGCAATGTGAAGCTAACGTGATTTAAAGAGATTTTAGAAGAGTATAAGCTAGAAATACAGTATTATTTAAAATAGTCGATCATCCTACGGATAAACAATAAAAACTCATCTCTCTTAATAAAACAATGAAAACGCAGATTGATATCATCCTAAAACAAGTAACAAAGGGAAAATAATGTTTTGCCCCCAAAAGCAAAAGAAAAGGGCTCTATAATATTTGTAGTGGGTAAATCCCCTATAGATATTATGGAGCCTATTTTCTTGTAGAAAAAAAGTCCCATATGACCTATAATGAAAAGCGATCAAACAACTCATTAGAAAGAATCATATGGAACAATTACATTTTATCACAAAACTACTCGATATCAAAGACCCGAACATCAAAATTCTAGATATCATCAATATGGATACACACAAGGAAATTATCGCTAAACTGGATTACAATGCCCCATCTTGTCCTGATTGTGGAAGTCAAATGAAGAAATATGACTTTCAAAAACCTTCTAAAATTCCTTACCTCGAAACAACTGGTATGCCTACTAGAATCCTTCTGAAAAAGCGTCGTTTCAAGTGCTATCATTGCTCTAAAATGATGGTCTCCGAAACCTCTCTCGTCAAGAAGAATCATCAAATCCCTCGTATCATCAACCAAAAGATTGCGCAAAAGTTGATTGAAAAGTCTTCTATGACCGATATTGCCCATCAGCTTTCCATTTCAACTTCAACTGTCATTCGCAAGCTCAATGATTTCCACTTTAAGCATGATTTTTCTCGTCTTCCTGAGATTATGTCCTGGGACGAGTATGCCTTCACTAAGGGAAAGATGAGTTTCATTGCTCAGGACTTTGAAAAGCTCAATATCATCACTGTTCTTGAGGGGAGAACACAAGCTGTCATCCGAAATCACTTTCTGCGCTACGATAGAGCTGTTCGTTGTCAGGTGAAAATCATTACTATGGATATGTTTAGTCCCTACTATGAATTGGCCAAGCAGCTTTTTCCGTGTGCAAAAATTGTACTTGATCGCTTTCATATTGTACAACATCTAAGCCGTGCTATGAGTCGTGTGCGTGTCCAAATCATGAATCAGTTTGAACGAAAATCTCATGAATACAAGGCTATCAAGCGTTACTGGAAGCTCATTCAACAAGATAGTCGTAAACTGAGTGATAAGCGATTTTATCGCCCTACTTTTCGTATGCATCTAACCAACAAAGAGATTCTAGACAAGCTTTTGAGCTATTCAGAAGACTTGAAATACCACTATAATCTCTATCAACTCTTACTTTTTCACTTCCAGAATAAAGAGCCTGACAAATTTTTCGGACTCATTGAGGACAATCTAAAGCAGGTTCATCCTCTTTTTCAGACTGTATTTAAAACTTTTCTCAAGGATAAAGAAAAGATTGTCAACGCTCTTCAATTACCCTATTCCAACGCCAAATTGGAAGCGATCAATAATCTCATCAAACTTATCAAGCGAAATGCATTTGGTTTTCGGAACTTTGAAAACTTCAAAAAAAGGATTTTTATCGCCTTAAATATCAAAAAAGAAAGGACGAAATGTGTCCTTTCTCGAGCTTAGCTTTTCTTCAACCCACTACAGTTGACAAAGAGCCAAGAAAAGCCTGTCACACAAGCTCAAATGCTTGATATGATAGGCTTTTTAAAGGCTGATTATTTAACAGCGTCTTTAAGAGCTTTACCAGCTTTGAATGCTGGAACTTTAGAAGCTGCAATTGTGATTTCTTTACCAGTTTGTGGGTTGCGACCTTTACGTGCAGCACGCTCACGAACTTCAAAGTTACCAAAACCGATCAATTGAACTTTTTCACCAGCTGCAAGGTAGTCAGCTACTGCTGCAAATACAGCTTCAACTGCTGCTGCTGAGTCTTTCTTAGTCAATTCTGTAGCTTCTGCTACTTTAGCGATCAAATCTTGTTTGTTTGCCATGTTAATGATTCCTCCAAATTAATTTCTAATTAACAAATATAATCATATCCTAAAATCCCTTATAGGTCAAGTTAAAAACGCTGTTTATTCGCATTTTCTTTATTTTTTTAGGAGTGATAACGTACCAAAATAGCCCAAGCGTTCTCACCTGTGTGCGTTTGAATAATGGAACCCGTTTCCAAAACAGAAATTGGCTGTTCAACATAAGCTTGTAAGCTTTCTTTCATCTCTTTTGCCCAATCAGCGCTACCAGAATATGAAATTCCAATCTCTGCTACAGAACGTCCTGAAAGCGAGCTTATCAGCTCATCTAACCATTTTTTAAAGGTTTTAGCTCCACGACCTTTAACCATTGGCTGCAATTCATGGTCCTTCATCTGCATGACAACACGGATATTGAGAAGTGAGCTCAACAATCCAGTTACACGGCCAATTCGTCCACCTTTTACTAGATTTTCTAGAGTAGAAACACCAATATAGAGCTCCGTATGGTTTTTAACCTCTTCAACGTGAGATAAAATTTCCGCCATATCTTTGCCTTCTTGTGCTAATTTCGCAGCCTCAACAACTTGGAATTTCAAGGCTTGGTCAGTGAAGGAACTGTCAATAACTGTTACGTCGGCAGTAGATAGGCTGGCACCTTGGCGTGCTGCTTCTACAGTCCCCGAAAGAGAATGGGACATATGAATAGCAAGAATCTGGCTACCATCTTTGCATAGGTCTTCAAAAACTTCAGCGAAGACACCTACAGGCGGTTGACTTGTTTTAGGAAGATTCTTACTTGCTTGCATCAACTGAAGAAATTTACCTTCTTCTTTCAAATCGGCATCAGAATAAACAACATTATCAATCATTACAGATAATGGAACAATTGTAATATCTAATTGTTTTACGAGTTCTGGTTCAATAGTAACAGATGAATCGGTTACAATCTTAATTTTTGTCATAGTATCAATCTTTCTATTTTAGGATTCAGATTGGTTTTCTTACTTCTAATTATATCAAAAAAAGATTAAAAATCCTAATGGAGTCAATCAAATTTTCCGTAAAAATTTGATATAATCAACTTATAAGAAAAGAGGTGTCCTATGATTAAAAAAATTTACCCCATTTTTACCATTTTACTAGGTGCTGCTATTTATGCTTTTGGACTGACTTATTTTGTAGTTCCCCATCATCTCTTTGAAGGAGGGGCGACAGGTATTACCCTTATCACCTTTTATCTTTTTAAAATCCCTGTTTCCCTCATGAACTTGCTAATTAACATTCCCCTTTTCATTCTAGCTTGGAAAATATTTGGAGCAAAATCCCTCTATTCTAGTTTGCTTGGAACCTTAGCTTTGTCAGCTTGGTTGGCTTTTTTTGAGCGTATTCCCCTTCGTATTGACCTTCAAGGTGATTTACTGATCACAGCCCTTATAGCTGGGATTCTATTGGGAATTGGTCTTGGAATTATCTTTAATGCTGGAGGTACAACTGGCGGAACTGATATTCTAGCTCGTATTCTCAATAAATACACTCATATATCAATGGGGAAACTACTTTTTATCTTAGATTTTTGTATTCTCATGCTCATTCTCCTAATCTTCAAGGATCTGAGATTGGTTTCCTACACACTCTTATTTGATTTTATCGTTTCGCGTGTCATTGATTTGATTGGCGAAGGTGGCTACGCAGGTAAAGGCTTTATGATTATCACAAAACGTCCCGACCAACTTGCTAAAGCGATTAATGATGACCTAGGAAGAGGTGTTACTTTTATTTCTGGTCAAGGCTACTATAGTAAAGAAAATTTGAAAATCATTTACTGTATTGTCGGTAGAAATGAAATTGTGAAAATGAAGGAAATGATTCATCGAATCGATCCTCAAGCCTTTATAACTATTACAGAAGCACACGAAATCCTTGGAGAAGGATTTACCTTTGAAAAAGAATAAAAAGAGGTAATGTCGTGACCTCAAAAGTTAGACTTATTCATCTATCTTTGGGGTTACAAACAACCTCTTTTTTAATTACCCAAACTCTTAAGACCAATTCCGAGCAACTTCTTCATCTGCCTTTAACTGATCCACTAATTGATCAACTGAGTCAAATTTGGTCATATCTCGAATGCGGTCAAGCCAATAAACCATGACGGTTTCCCCATAAATATCTTGATTAAAATCAAAAATATTGACCTCAAAACGTGCTTCTTCTCCATCAAAGGTCACATTTTTTCCAACACTAGCCATGGCGCGATACTTCTGTCTTTGAATCTCAACATCAACGACATAAACACCATCTGCTGGCATATAAGTACGGTCTAAAAGTACCAAATTCGCTGTCGGATAACCAATCGTACGGCCACGAGCATTACCATGAACCACCATACCTCTTGATGGAAGCGGTGCCCCCAAAAGTTCCCCTGCTTCTTTCACATTTCCGTCTAAAATAGCTTGACGGATACGAGTTGAACTAATCTTTCCTTTCTCATCTTCTACAGGTGGAACGATAATGACTTCTCCATCAAAGTAATCTTTTAAGTCTTCTGCCGTTTTTTGGTCAGAACCAAATGTATAATCAAAACCTGCAACAATAATTTTGGCATTCATAGCCTTGATATAAGTTGCAAAAAATTCTTCTGCCGTGAGACTAGCGAATTGACTACTAAAATCAAGGAGATATAATTCTTCTACGCCTTCACGCTTTAATTTCCTCTCACGTTCAGCAGGGTTCAAAATATGTAAAAACAGATCAGGATGATAAGGCTCTAAAGCGATTTTTGGAGATTCATTAAAGGTCATAACGACGATAGGCAATAAATCTTTTCTCGCAGCCTTATTGGCAACACGAAATAATTCTTGATGCCCCTTGTGTATACCATCAAAATAGCCGAGAACAACGACTGAATCAGATGGTGTGCCAATATCTTTTTGGTTTTTTATAGGAATAGTAATAATCATAAAATAATTATATCATAGCGATAGCTATTTCTGGAACAGAAAATCTGAAATGTCGTTTTTTTAACCTAAAGTGTACCATTTTTACAAAAGGGAGTATCCTGCAACAAAAATGAGTGATTGACATTCTAAATTTTTCCTAATTTAGAATCATTTTTGAGGAAAAATTGATAGTTATAGTGAAATAAAATCTGAACAAATGAATTATGGAATTAAAATTAATTTCTAACATTTTTTAGAAATCAAAGCGTATTATTCCAACTTCAATCCACTATAAAAGCCAGCATTTTCTGACGCTGGCTTTAAAACTGTGAAAATTTTTTCTCAACTAGATCGCTTCTGTGACAAAGCTACGACTTTCAAGTACCTTAAGCATGGCATTAGCTGTATCTAGGGCTGTAAAGAGGGGTACACCATGTTCAATGGCTGAACGACGAATTTGCTCACCATCTTCGTCAGCAGTTCGTTTGGTTCCGACAGTATTGATAATTGCTTGGATTTTCCCTTTGCGAACAAAGCTTGGGATATCCTGATCATCATCACCAATTTTACCAACAGGTTGGGCTTGCAATCCATGACCAGCAAAGAAGGCTGCTGTCCCTTCTGTCGCAAGGATTCCATAACCAATATTTTGGAAACGACGAGCCAAGTCCAAGGCTTCTTCTTTAGCATCATCAGCGATGGTAAAGACAACATTCCCAAAGGTTGGCAAGTGTAGGTAAGAAGCTTCAAAGGCTTTATAGAGGGCTTTTTCCAAAGTTGTATCAGAACCCATAACTTCACCTGTTGACTTCATTTCAGGCCCGAGTAAGCTGTCTACTTTCGCGAGCTTAGTGAAGGAGAAGACTGGCGCCTTAATATGAACACGAGTGCTTTCTGGATAAAGTCCATCTTGGTAGCCAAGTTCTTCAAGTCTTTGCCCAAGAATGAGCTTGGTCGCTACTTGAGCCATAGGGATATTGGTCACTTTAGAAAGGAATGGAACGGTACGGCTGGCACGTGGATTGACCTCAATAACGTAGACTTTTTCATCCTTGATGACAAACTGGATGTTCATCATTCCAAGACAGTTAAGGCCGATTGCTAGGCGTTTTGTGTAGTCTGCGATTGTTTCTTGCACCTTTTGCGACAAGGTTTGTGGTGGGTAAACGGCCATTGAATCACCTGAGTGGACACCGGCACGTTCGATATGCTCCATGATACCAGGGATGAGTACATTTTTACCATCTGAAATGGCATCAACTTCGCACTCTTGCCCAACGATATAAGAGTCGACAAGAACTGGGTGGTCTGGACTAGCCTTAACAGCAGTTCGCATGTAAGAACGAAGGTCTTCTTCGTTTTCAACGATTTCCATGGCACGTCCACCTAAGACATAAGATGGGCGAACGAGGACTGGGAAACCAATCTTGCGAGCTGCAAGCACTGCTTCTTCTTCATTGGTAGCCGTTTGTCCTGGTGGCTGTGGAATATCCAGGTCTTTTAGAGCTTGCTCGAAGAGATCACGGTCTTCCGCACGGTCTAAGTCAGCGACTTGCGTACCAAGGATGGTCACACCTGCTTTTGCCAATGGCTCAGCAAGGTTGATGGCTGTTTGACCACCGAACTGAACGATGACACCTTTTGGTTGCTCCAAGTCGATGACATTCATAACATCTTCGAATGTCAATGGCTCAAAGTAGAGCTTATCTGATACAGAGAAGTCGGTTGAAACAGTCTCTGGGTTTGAGTTCATGATAATAGCTTCATAACCAGCAGCCTGGATAGCCTTAACAGAGTGAACAGTTGCGTAGTCAAACTCAACCCCTTGACCGATACGGATTGGACCAGAACCTAGAACAAGTACAGATTCTTTATCAGACTTGATAGATTCATTTTCCCATCCATAGGTTGAATAGAAGTATGGTGTTTCAGAGTCAAACTCTGCCGCACAAGTATCGACCATCTTATAAACTGGGACAATCTTATTTTCCAAACGAAGTTGGCGAACTTGATCAGCAGTCGTTTTCCAGAGCTCAGCAATCTTACGGTCTGAGAAACCATTGAGTTTAGCTGTTTTCAAGACTTCTACATCTTGTGGATGGGCACCCAATTCCTGTTCAATTTCAAAGATATGCAAGAGTTTATCAAGATAGAATATATCAATCTTAGTCAATTCAGCAATTTCTTCTGGTGTGTAGCCACGACGAATTGCTTCTGATACGTAGAAGAGACGGTCATCCTGGGCTTTGACTACTTTTTCAATCAAGGCATCATCAGAAACTGCTGCAAGTTCAGGCATTTCATTGTGGTGCACACCAATTTCAAGTGAACGACAAGCTTTAAGAAGTGACTCTTCGATGTTACGGCCAATCGCCATGACTTCTCCAGTCGCCTTCATCTGGGTACCAAGACGGCGCTCACCTTTTTCAAACTTATCAAATGGGAAACGTGGAATCTTGGCAACCACGTAGTCAAGGGCTGGCTCAAACATGGCATAGGTTGAACCCGTGACTGGGTTAATAACCTCATCCAAGGTCAAACCGACGGCAATCTTGGCAGCCAATTTAGCAATTGGATAACCCGTCGCCTTAGATGCCAGGGCTGAAGAACGCGACACACGAGGGTTTACTTCGATGACATAATACTTGAAACTGTGTGGGTCAAGGGCTAGCTGAACATTACATCCACCTTCAATCTTAAGGGCACGAATAATGCTCAAGCTCGCGTCACGTAGCATTTGGTTTTCATAGTCTGACATGGTTTGCGCAGGGGCAAATACAATGGAATCTCCTGTGTGAATTCCGACTGGGTCAAAGTTTTCCATGTTACAAACAACCAAAGCATTGTCAGCTGAGTCACGCATCACTTCGTATTCGATTTCCTTGAAACCTGCGATTGAACGCTCAATCAAACATTGGGTAACAGGTGACAATTTCAAACCATTTTCAGCGATTTCACGCAATTCTTCCTCATTGGCACACATACCACCACCAGTACCACCAAGAGTAAATGCTGGACGAACGATGACTGGGTAGCCAATTGTCGTTGCAAAGGCAACTGCTTCTTCTACTGTGTTGACAATTTCAGATTCTGGAATTGGTTGGTTGAGCTCTTCCATCAATTGTTTAAAGAGGTCACGGTCCTCCGCTTGGTCGATGGCAGATAGTTTAGTACCGAGAAGCTCTACTTCAAGCTCATCTAGGATACCATTTTTAGATAATTCCATGGCCATGTTGAGACCTGTCTGACCACCGAGTGTTGGTAGCAAGGCATCTGGACGCTCCTTACGAAGAATACGTGTCACAAACTCAAGTGTAATTGGTTCGATGTAAACCTTGTCCGCAATTTCCTTGTCCGTCATGATAGTTGCAGGGTTTGAGTTAACCAAAACAACCTCATAACCTTCCTCTTTCAACGACAAGCAAGCCTGGGTCCCAGCGTAGTCAAACTCAGCAGCCTGACCAATAATAATCGGACCAGAACCAATCACCATAATTTTTTGAATATCAGTACGTTTAGGCATAGTTTATGATACAAAGCCCGTAAAGAACACAGTGAAAATAGGAAACTCGGTGCAGACGCCTTCAGCGTCAAGACGATGTTTATCTTTTTCACACAGTTCTTAGGGCGTGTTCACTTCCGCGAACAATGTATCTTCTCCTTTCTATTCGTCGCCTCACAGAGCGACATTAAATAAATTCTCCGACGAGCTTTTACTCGTTCTTAGTTTGATTGTTTAAAAGCTTCCATCATCTCGATAAACTCGTCAAATAGGTAGCTTGCGTCGTGTGGACCAGGGGCTGCATCTGGATGGTATTGAACAGAGAAAGCAGGTTGGTATCTGTGACGCACACCTTCAACTGACTTGTCATTGATTTCTTCGTGGGTGATAATCAAGTGTTCTGGCAAATCCTCACGGCTAACTGCATAACCATGGTTTTGACTTGTAAAATCCACACGTCCTGTAGCAATTTCACGTACTGCATGGTTAAATCCACGGTGACCAAATTTCATCTTGTAAGTCTTAGCCCCGTTTGCCATAGCAAAGAGTTGGTGTCCCATACAAATACCAAAGATTGGAATTTTTCCTTGCACACCACGAATCATGTCCAGTGCTTGTGGAACGTCTTCTGGGTTACCTGGTCCATTTGACAACATAACCCCATCAGGATTAAGGTGAAGAATTTCTTCCGCCGTTGTCGAATAAGGAACGACGGTCACGTTACAGTTACGCTTAGAAAGTTCACGTAGGATTGAGTGCTTGAGACCAAAATCCACTAGCACCACACTCAAACCAACTCCTGGAGCTGGATATGAAGTTTTAGTAGAAACCTGCTTGATATTGTCTGTCGGCAAAACTGTTGCTTGGAGCTGGTCCGTCACATGGTCCATACTATCCCCAATATGGGTCAAGGTTGCACGCATAGTACCGTGTTTACGGATAATCTTAGTAAGTGCACGCGTATCAATCCCTGAAATACCAGGAATTTTCTTGGCTTTCAAAAATTCATCCAGTGTCATTTGGTTGCGCCAGTTGCTAGCTCTACGTGCTTCCTCGAAAACAACGACTCCCTTACAAGTTGGAATAATGGATTCGTAGTCATCACGGTTAATGCCATAATTTCCCACCAAAGGATAGGTAAAGGTCAAGATTTGTCCATTATAAGACTGGTCTGTAATGGATTCTTGGTAGCCGGTCATCCCTGTATTAAAGACGATTTCGCCTGTTACATCAATATCTGCTCCGAAGGCCTTGCCTTCAAAAACTGTGCCATCTTCTAATACTAGAAGTCTTTTTGTCATATTTTCACCTCTCGTGGACGCTCACTGGCGTCTTTTAACGTCTTGTGTTTTAGTTGGCGTTTCTACTCGCCAGTACGGATTCTAAGATTGCCATTCGAACAAAGACACCATTGGTCATTTGTTGGACAATCCGTGATTTTGGTGCTTCAACCAAGTGATCTGCGATTTCCACATCGCGATTGACTGGAGCTGGATGCATGAGGATTGCTGTTTCTTTTAAACGGTCATAACGTTCTTGAGTCAAGCCATGTTGGGCATGGTAGTCTTCTTTTGAAAAGACAGCTCCACTATCATGGCGTTCATGTTGCACACGGAGAAACATCATGACATCCACCTGATCAATGATTTCATCAATGGTTACAAACTGTCCATAGTCTGCAAACTCTTGACTTCTCCATTCCTCAGGTCCAGCAAAGTAAAGTTCAGCTCCCAAGCGTTTCAAAATCTGCATATTGGATTTGGCAACACGTGAGTGGTCCAAGTCACCTGCAATAGCAACCTTAAGACCCTCAAAGTGACCAAATTCCTCATAAATAGTCATCAAATCAAGCAAGCTCTGGCTAGGATGTTGACCCGAACCATCTCCACCATTGATAATGGAAGTCGTAATCGTCGGACTCGCAATCAATTCTCTGTAGTAGTCAACCTCTGGGTGGCGAATAACACAGACATCCACTCCTAAAGCAGACAGAGTCAAAATGGTATCGTAAAGTGTCTCACCCTTATTTACCGAGCTGGTCTTCACATCAAAGTCAAGTCGTTCCAGCCCCAGTTTAATCTCTGCCACTTCAAAGGACTTATGTGTCCGTGTAGAATCCTCAAAGAAAAGATTAGAAACAATTGGGTGGTCTTCATAAGGAAGCTGGGCTCCGTTTTTAAACTCAATCCCTCGCTTAATCAATTTCATAACCTGATCGACAGTGAGGTCTTCCATGGAAACCACATGGTTCAATGCTTGTTGATTTTCTGACATGGCTACTCCTTTAGCTTTCTAAGCTTCTTCAGTAATCAGAACTCTGTCTTGGCCATCAAGTTCTGCCATCTCTACGATGATTTCTTCAGAACGACTGGTTGGGATATTTTTTCCAACGTAATCTGGACGGATTGGCAATTCTCTATGTCCACGATCGACGAGAACTGCTAAACTCACGCGCGCAGGACGGCCATGACTTACAATATTATCAATAGCGGCGCGGATGGTACGGCCTGTATAAAGCACATCATCCACCAAGATAACTTCACGATCTGTCACATCAACAGAAACCAAAGAAGTATCTTCTCCACTTTTAACATCATCACGGAAGGGTTTAGTATCCAATTCCACAACAGGAACTGAAAGATTTTCTAGCTGCTCCAAACGTTCTTGGATTCGGTGGGCGATAAAGACACCACGAGTTTTAATACCAGCCAAGACGATTTTATTCAAATCTTTGTTGCGTTCGATAATCTCATATGTAATACGCGTAATCGCTCGTTTGACGGTCAATTCGTCTACAACTTCTTTTGTCTTCATGACAAACCTCCAAAAAGAAAAGTCTCCTTAAACAAGGAGACTTGAAATGTATAGCTAAGTAAGCCCTACTGCAAACAGTATAGACTTCACCCTTCTACTTTATCACGCTCCTTGCCTGCCTCACGGGACAGGTTTAAAGGAATATTTAGTTATCAATTACTATAGCACAAAGCAAGCCTAAAATCAAGCAAAAACTTTTAATACACTATCTTATATAGTAAAATGAACCAAAAACAGTACATAATGTGGTATAATATTTTTATGGCAT
>CAUQGR010000029.1:0-21033 GCA_963517545.1 uncultured Streptococcus sp.
TGGAACATCCTGTTTATCGCAGACTTTTGGAGAAAAAGATTGGCGATGCAGCTGTTGAGGATTTGAAAGTTGAGAGCACTGAGGGTGAAGAAATACCTGTCTCACTCAATCAAGTCTTTCCAGATTTGGCAGAACTGGGAAGTCAAGAAGACCTTGGTCTCAAGAAGAAAGTGGTCAACGATTTTGACTTGGACCATTTTCGTCAGCTTATGGCTCGAGATGGACTTCGCTTTGCGGATGAGCAGTCCGATGTCTTAAACCTCTTTGCCATTGCCGAGGAGAAGAAATGGACTTGGTTTGAAACTTATCAATTGGCCAAGTCAACAGCTGTTTCCCAGGTTATTTCAACCAAACGCATGCGGGAAAAAATTGCTCAAAAACCGGTTTCCTCTGACTTTAGTCCTAAGGAAGCAACCATTATCAAGGAAGCCAAAAGTAAAACTGCCCTGCAGTTCTTGGCAGAAATCAAGCAAACACGCAAGGGGACCATTACCCAAACAGAAAGAGAACTCTTGCAACAGATGGCTGGCTTGGGCTTGCTGGACGAAGTCATCAATATTATTCTCTTATTGACCTTTAATAAGGTAGATTCGGCAAATATCAATGAGAAATATGCCATGAAAGTGGCCAATGACTATGCCTATCAAAAGATTCATTCGGCAGAAGAGGCAGTCTTACGCATCCGTGAGCGAGGGCAGAAGAGCCAGACTCAAAAAAGCAGTAAACCGAGTCCTGCCAAGTCCAATGTACCCAAGTGGAGCAATCCAGATTATAAGAATGAAACCAGCGAGGAAACTCGTCTGGAATTAGAACGTAAGAAACAAGAACTATTAGCTCGATTAGAAAAAGGAGGAGATTAGATGGAAAGTGTCGGAGACGTACTCAAACGTCAACCTAGCCGTTTTCATTATCAAGATTTGGTCCAGAAAATCATGAAGGACCCTGATGTTGCGGCCTTTATCCAGCAAGAATCCCTGACTCCAGAGGAATTAAATCGCAGTATCTCCAAGTTTAATCAGTACATCACCGAGCGTGACAAATTTCTCCGTGGTGATACGGATTATATTGCCAAAGGCTACAAGCCGATTTTGGTTATGAATCATGGCTATGCGGACGTTTCATATGAAGAAACTCCTGAACTAATCGCGGCGGAAAAAGAAGCGGCTATTAAGAACCGTCTCAAGTTAATCAATCTGCCAGCTAGTCTCAGGAAAGCTAGTTTAGCTCAAGTAGACTTGGATGATTTGGGTCGCTTGCCAGTTTTTGAAAAGCTATTAGCCTTCGTGGAGCAATATCCAGCTATTCGAAAAGGTCTTTACCTATATGGAGATTTTGGTGTGGGCAAAAGTTTCATGGTGGCTGCCTTAGCCCATGATTTATCAGAAAAACGTGGTGTTTCATCCACTCTCCTCCACTATCCTAGCTTTGTCATTGATGTCAAAAATGCTATCGGTGATGGTAATGTTAAGACCTTGGTGGATGAGCTTAAACTTTCTGAAGTCCTGATTTTAGATGATATTGGTGCCGAGCAATCAACAGCTTGGGTGCGTGACGAAATCCTGCAGGTCATTCTCCAATATCGGATGCAGGAAAATTTACCGACCTTTTTCACATCCAACTTTAACTTTGAAGATTTGGAGAAGCATTTCGCTAAAGGGAAAAATGGAAATGACGAAACATGGGAAGCCAGACGAGTCATGGAACGCATCCGTTATTTGGCTGAGGAGACTCGTTTAGAAGGAGTAAACCGTCGATGACAGAAACGATTAAACTGATGAAAGCTCATACTTCAGTGCGCAGGTTTAAAGAGCAAGCCCTTCCTCAGGAAGACTTGACTGAAATCTTGACAGCAGCCCAAACGGCCTCATCTTGGAAAAATTTCCAATCTTACTCTGTGATTGTGGTGCGAAGTCAAGAAAAGAAAGATGCTCTGTATGAATTGGTGCCTCAGGAAGCCATTCGTCAGTCAGCTATTTTCCTTCTCTTTGTTGGAGATTTGAACCGAGCAGAAAAGGGAGCACGACTCCATACGGATACCTTCCAACCTCAGGGTGTGGAAGGCCTCTTGATTAGTTCGGTCGATGCGGCTCTTGCTGGACAAAATGCCCTGCTGGCAGCTGAAAGTTTGGGCTATGGTGGTGTTATCATTGGCTTGGTTCGTTACAAGTCAGAAGAAGTGGCAGAGCTTTTTAACCTGCCTGACTATACTTATCCAGTTTTTGGGATGGCACTGGGTCTTCCAAATGAAGAACATGAAGTTAAACCTCGCTTGCCATTGAATCAAGTGGTATTTGAGGAAGAATATCAGGAACAAACAGTTGATGTGATTGAGGCTTATGACCGTGTACAGGCGGACTATGCTGGGGCGCGTGCAACAACAAGCTGGAGTCAGCGCCTAGCAGAACAGTTTGGTCAAGCTGAACCAAGCTCAACTAGAAAAAATCTTGAACAGAAGAAGTTATTGTAGAAAGTGAGAAATTATGGCCCTACCAACTATTGCCATTGTAGGACGTCCCAATGTTGGGAAATCAACCCTATTTAATCGGATCGCTGGTGAGCGAATCTCCATTGTAGAAGATGTCGAAGGAGTGACACGTGACCGTATCTATGCAACGGGTGAGTGGCTCAATCGTTCCTTTAGCATGATTGATACAGGAGGAATCGATGATGTCGATGCTCCTTTCATGGAACAAATCAAGCACCAGGCAGAAATTGCCATGGAAGAAGCAGATGTTATCGTCTTTGTCGTGTCTGGTAAGGAAGGAATTACCGATGCAGACGAATACGTAGCCCGTAAACTTTATAAGACCCACAAACCAGTTATCCTCGCGGTTAACAAGGTGGACAACCCTGAGATGCGAAATGATATCTATGATTTCTATGCTCTCGGTTTGGGTGAACCGCTGCCGATCTCATCTGTCCATGGTATCGGTACAGGGGATGTGCTAGACGCTATTGTAGAAAATCTTCCAAATGAATATGAAGAAGAAAATCCAGATGTGATTAAGTTTAGCTTGATTGGTCGTCCTAACGTCGGAAAATCAAGCTTGATCAATGCTATCTTGGGCGAAGACCGTGTCATTGCTAGTCCAGTTGCTGGAACAACGCGTGACGCTATTGATACCCACTTTACAGATACAGATGGTCAAGAGTTTACCATGATTGATACGGCTGGTATGCGTAAGTCTGGTAAGGTTTATGAAAATACCGAGAAATACTCTGTCATGCGCGCCATGCGAGCTATTGACCGCTCAGATGTGGTCTTGATGGTCATCAATGCGGAAGAAGGAATCCGTGAATACGACAAGCGTATCGCAGGATTTGCCCATGAAGCTGGTAAAGGGATGATTATCGTGGTCAACAAGTGGGATACGCTTGAAAAAGACAACCACACCATGAAAAACTGGGAAGAAGATATCCGTGAGCAGTTCCAATACTTGCCTTACGCACCGATTATCTTTGTATCAGCCTTGACCAAGCAACGTCTCCACAAACTGCCTGAGATGATTAAGCAAATCAGTGAAAGTCAAAATACACGTATTCCATCAGCTGTCTTGAACGATGTGATTATGGATGCCATTGCCATTAACCCAACACCGACAGACAAAGGAAAACGTCTCAAGATTTTCTATGCGACCCAAGTGGCAACCAAACCACCAACCTTTGTCATCTTTGTCAATGAAGAAGAACTTATGCACTTTTCTTACCTGCGTTTCTTGGAAAATCAAATCCGCAAGGCCTTTGTCTTTGAGGGAACCCCAATCCATCTTATCGCAAGAAAACGTAAATAAAAAAGTAGAATCTGGAATGACATTTCCAGATTTTTTTGATAGAATGAAAGTAAAGAAAACGCTATCAAGTAGAGGGGGCTGGTGATGAAACATCTGTTTAAATTGATAATCTTGTTTCCCTGGTTTTACTTTTTCAGCTGGATTGAAAAGGACAATAGAGATAGTAAATTTTTCCCAATCCTCTACTATTTTTACTGGTTTTACATTCCCCTATATGCTCTTTTTAGCCTTGCTTGGACAGTTATTTCAGTTCTGTTTTTCAATATCGTCTTGAGAAATGTGACAGATATCAAGTTATGGGGCATTTGGTTTCTTTTTATTCTGCTAGCTATTGGTATGAATAGGTTAACTTATTTCTGTTTCAAAAAAATGCTTAGACTAAGAAAGGAGTTAGGGAAGTCTAAAAGTGGAAGGCATTGATTTATATGGTTTTTAATAGGAGGTGGCTTATGAAGATTCCTCTCTTAACTTTGGCAAGGAATAAATTTGTTTATGTCTTGCTTACTTTGCTTTTTCTTGCTTTGGTTTATCGTGATGTTTTGATGACTTATTTCTTTTTTGATATTCATGCGCCTGACCTAGCCAAATTCGATGGACAAGCAATTAAAAATGACTTATTAAAATCAGCATTAGATTTTCGTATTCTCCAGTTCAATCTAGGTTTTTATCAATCATTTATTATTCCAATCATCATTTCTTTGCTAGGTTTTCAATATATTGAGCTGAAAAATAAAGTTTTACGATTGAGTATTGGAAGAGAAGTAAGTTATCAAGGGTTAAAAAGAAAGTTGACTTTGCAAGTTGCAAGTATCCCTTGTGTGATATATTTAGTGACTGTGCTGATAATTGCAATCATAACCTATTTCTTTGGGACTTTTTCGCCTTTGGAATGGAATTCTCTATTTTCTGATGGAAGTAGTTTACAAAGGCTTCTAGATGGAGAAATAAAAAGTTATTTGTTTTTTATGTGTGTCCTTCTAATCGGTATCTTCATCAATTCGGTCTATTTTTTAAAAATAGTTGATTATTTAGGGAATGTGACTCGTTCGGCAATCGCCTATTTGATGTTTCTTTGGCTTGGTTCTATGCTGCTCTATAGTGTCTTGCCGTACTATATGGTTCCTATGACGAGTTTGATGCAAGCTAGCTATGGGGATGTAAGTTTGATGAAACTCTTTACTCCTTATATCCTTTATGTTGTCCCTTATATGGTACTTAAAAAATATGAAGATAATGTTTAAGAACTTTAACAATATTTGGCTAAAGAGAAAGATCGTTTTACTACTTCGTATAGTTCTGATGATGATTTTGACCAACTATCTATTGTCAACAGCGGTTCAAAAGCAGGATGTTTTTCTCTTTTTCAAGAGAGAATTGATTTCAATTTTTTCCTATAATGACTATTCTGAAGTGAATTTAGAAATCCCCAAACTCTTGTTAAACCTTTCGCTTTTCATGGTTGGATGGCTCTCTGTTATTTTGCTTGAAAGTGATTTGGCAGACCACTACCATCACTTGATTCGCTATCAATCAAGCTCCTTTTTCGATTATACAAGGAAACGATTGGTTGTCATTTCTAAATTTTTTACTCAAGATTTATTTGTCTGGTTCCTTGGTTTACTTCCGCTAGGAATTTATTTTAAAACAGTTGCTCTCTTCTTTTTACTTGCTCAGTTAATGATCTTGTATTTGTTACTGTCTTATCTGATAGCACTTATTAGTGCGGGCGCTGGTTTTTCCTTTTTTCTCTATTTTTTAGCATTTGTGGGACAAGAATGGATGATGGATCATATTGTGATAGTATATTTAGGACTCTTAAGTTTATTAGTTATCTTGATTGTTAGTCGCTTGGAAGAGAAATTTAAGAAAGGATAAACGATGAGACTTGAAATTATAAATGGACAGAAAATTTATGGGAAAAGACCTATTTTAAATGAGTTGAATTTGGTGTTTCAATCAGGAAATATTTATGGTCTTAAAGGTGATAATGGATCTGGCAAGACGGTTCTTTTAAAGGTACTTGCTGGTTATATTAAGCTTGACAAAGGAAAAGTTCTTCAAGATGGGAAAGTTTATGGGGTGAAAAATCATTATATTCAGGATGCAGGGATTTTAATTGAAAAGGTAGAGTTTCTATCTCATTTATCCCTGAGAGAAAATTTGGAACTGTTAAGGTATTTTTCATCTGACATTACTGAAAAAAGAATTGCCTATTGGATTCAATACTATGATTTACAGGAATTTGAAGACATTGAATACCGTCATTTATCCTTAGGAACGAAACAAAAAATGGCCTTGATTCAAGCCTTTATTGCCGAACCTTCTATACTCTTTCTCGATGAACCTATGAATGCTTTGGATGAGAAGAGTATGAGGTTAACCAAACAGGTCATTTTATCTTACCTGAAAAAAGAAAATGGTCTGGTTATCCTGACGTCACACATATCGGAAGATATTTCAGACCTTTGTACAGATGTATTAGTTGTCGAAAATGGGCATATACAGTATTCAAAGGATATACAATCCTAGGAGGTAGCTTATGGCACATCTAAAATCATTTATTACACGCTATTCTAAGGTCTATATTGGTTTAGTTCTGTTGATCTGGATTGCTTTCTTCTTTCTTCCTTGGGGCAGTCCGATTCTGGGGGGGAAGATTGACCTCTTAATCATGCAGAAAGTTTTGCTAGTTTTTGGTATTCTGTCTATTTTGATGGCCTTGCTGTCCAAGAAAGTCAGTCTCTTTGTTTTTGGATTGATCTGCTGTTTTTCTCTTTGGATTAATCTATTTATCCTATTTGCTATTTTGCCGATTTTTGGCAATTAAAGTATCATAAAAATCAGAGAGGTTAGCTTGGAAACTAGCCTCTTTTTCCTTTTCAAAATGGGGATTCTTCCTTGAAAATAATCAGTAATTGTGCTAAAATTAAAAGAACATTCTAAAATATTCGGAATTTAAAGTAAGGAAAAACATGGCTAATATTTTAAAAACAATTATCGAAAATGATAAAGGAGAAATCCGTCGTCTGGAAAAGATGGCTGACAAGGTTTTCAAATACGAAGACCAAATGGCTGCTTTGACTGATGACCAACTAAAAGCAAAAACAGTTGAATTTAAAGAACGTTATCAAAATGGAGAATCACTGGATTCATTGCTTTATGAAGCATTTGCGGTTGTCCGTGAAGGTGCCAAACGTGTCCTAGGTCTCTTCCCATATAAGGTTCAGGTCATGGGGGGAATCGTTCTTCACCATGGTGACGTGCCAGAGATGCGTACAGGGGAAGGGAAAACCTTGACTGCGACCATGCCCGTATACCTCAATGCCCTTTCAGGTAAAGGGGTCCACGTAGTTACAGTCAATGAATACCTGTCAGAACGTGACGCGACTGAGATGGGTGAATTGTACTCTTGGCTTGGTTTGTCAGTAGGAATCAACTTGGCTGCCAAATCTCCAATGGAGAAAAAAGAAGCCTATGAGTGTGATATTACCTACTCAACCAACTCAGAAATCGGATTTGACTACCTTCGTGATAACATGGTCGTTCGTGCTGAAAACATGGTACAACGTCCGCTCAACTATGCCTTGGTCGATGAGGTTGACTCTATCTTGATTGACGAGGCCCGTACACCTTTGATCGTATCAGGTGCTAATGCGGTTGAAACCAGTCAGCTCTACCACATGGCAGACCACTATGTAAAATCTTTGGACAAAGACGACTACATCATCGATGTGCAGTCTAAGACTATTGGTTTGTCTGATTCAGGGATTGACAAGGCTGAAAGCTACTTCAAACTTGAAAATCTCTATGACATCGAAAACGTAGCTCTGACTCACTTTATCGATAACGCCCTTCGTGCCAACTACATCATGCTTCTCGATATTGACTATGTGGTGAGCGAAGAGCAAGAAATTTTGATTGTCGACCAATTTACAGGTCGTACCATGGAAGGTCGTCGTTATTCTGATGGCTTGCACCAAGCTATTGAAGCCAAAGAAGGTGTGCCAATCCAGGATGAAACCAAGACATCTGCCTCAATCACTTACCAAAACCTTTTCCGTATGTACAAGAAATTGTCTGGTATGACGGGTACAGGTAAGACTGAGGAAGAAGAATTCCGTGAAATCTACAACATTCGTGTTATTCCAATCCCAACCAACCGTCCTGTTCAGCGTATTGACCATCCAGACTTACTTTTTGCTAGTATTGAAGCTAAGTTTAAGGCGGTTGTCGAAGACGTTAAGGCTCGTTACCAAAAAGGTCAACCTGTCTTGGTTGGTACAGTAGCGGTTGAAACCAGTGACTACATTTCTAAGAAATTGGTCGCAGCTGGCGTTCCTCACGAAGTCTTGAATGCCAAAAACCATTATAAAGAAGCCCAAATCATCATGAATGCTGGTCAACGTGGTGCTGTTACTATCGCAACCAACATGGCTGGTCGTGGTACCGACATCAAGCTTGGTGAAGGGGTTCGTGAATTGGGTGGACTTTGTGTGATTGGTACAGAACGTCATGAAAGTCGTCGTATCGATAACCAGCTTCGTGGACGTTCAGGTCGTCAAGGAGACCCAGGTGAGTCACAATTCTACCTCTCTCTTGAAGATGACTTGATGAAACGTTTTGGTTCTGAACGCTTGAAGGGAATTTTTGAACGTCTCAACATGTCTGAAGAGGCCATTGAGTCTCGTATGTTGACACGTCAGGTTGAAGCAGCTCAAAAACGTGTCGAAGGAAATAACTACGATACCCGTAAACAAGTCCTTCAATACGATGATGTCATGCGTGAACAACGTGAGATTATCTACGCTCAACGTTACGATGTCATCACTGCAGACCGTGACTTGGCACCTGAAATTCAGTCTATGATCAAACGCACGATTGAACGTGTCGTTGATGGTCATGCGCGTGCCAAACAAGATGAAAAACTAGAGGCGATTTTGAACTTTGCTAAGTACAACTTGCTTCCAGAAGATTCAATTACGATGGACGACTTGTCAGGCTTGTCTGATAAGGCGATTAAGGAAGAACTCTTCCAACGTGCCTTGAAGGTTTACGATAGTCAGGTTTCAAAACTACGTGATGAAGAAGCAGTTAAAGAATTCCAAAAAGTCTTGATTCTACGAGTGGTAGATAACAAGTGGACAGATCATATCGATGCCCTTGATCAATTGCGTAACGCGGTTGGACTTCGTGGCTATGCTCAGAACAACCCTGTTGTTGAGTATCAGGCAGAAGGTTTCCGTATGTTTAATGACATGATTGGTTCGATTGAGTTTGATGTGACACGCTTGATGATGAAAGCACAAATTCATGAACAAGAAAGACCACAAGCAGAACACCATATCAGTACAACAGCGACTCGCAATATCGCTGCCCACCAAGCAAATATGCCAGAAGATTTGGATTTGAGCCAGATTGGACGGAATGAACTTTGCCCATGTGGTTCTGGTAAGAAGTTTAAAAACTGTCACGGTAAAAGACAATAAAATGAGATAGTTTAGAGGCGGATACCTTGTGAAAAGTAAATTTTTACTTGGTATCCGTTTGCTTTATAAGGAGATGAGTTATGGTATTTACAGCAAAAAGTCCTAAAATTAATATTGAAGAAGTTCGTGCCTTATCAAAATTAGAAGGCCAAGCTTTGGAGAGAAAATCACAGCGCGATCAAGAGCTAGAAGCCATTATACGTGGAGAAGACCAGCGGATTCTCTTGGTAATCGGGCCATGCTCATCTGACAATGAAGAAGCTGTTCTTGAGTACGCTAAGCGTTTGGCAGTTCTACAAGAAGAAGTAGCAGACCGTATCTTTATGGTTATGCGTGTTTATACTGCCAAACCTCGTACCAACGGAGATGGCTATAAGGGCTTGATTCACCAGCCTAACACGGCAGAAGCGCCTAGTCTTATCAACGGAATCAAAGCCGTTCGCCATCTTCACTATCGTGTTATCACAGAAACAGGCATGACAACAGCTGATGAAATGCTTTATCCTGAAAATCTTCCGCTTGTGGATGATTTGATTTCTTACATGGCGGTTGGTGCCCGTTCGGTTGAAGACCAGCAACACCGCTTTGTGGCAAGTGGGGCAGATTTTGCGACTGGGTTTAAAAATCCGACCTCTGGAAATCTCAATGTTATGTTTAATGGGATTTATGCTGCTCAAAACAAACAAAGTTTCCTTTTCCTAGGAAAAGAAGTGGAAACAACTGGGAACCCACTTTCGCATGCCATTCTTCGTGGTGCTCTTAATGAGTATGGAAAAAATATTCCCAATTACTATTATGACAATTTAATTGACACCATTGCCCAGTATGAGAAAATGGGCTTGGAAAATCCTTTTATCATCATTGATACCAATCATGACAATTCTGGTAAGCAGTATATGGAACAGATACGAATTGTCCGCCAGACCTTGATTAACCGTGCTTGGAATGAAAAAATCAAGCAGTTCGTTCGTGGTTTTATGATTGAGTCTTATCTGGAAGATGGTCGACAAAATGAGCCAGAAGTATTTGGTAAGTCTATCACAGACCCTTGCCTTGGTTGGGATAACACAGAAGCTCTTGTCAGAGAAATTTATAAAACGTTAGGAGAATAAGATGGCATTTATTGAAAAAGGTCAAGAAATCGATATTGAAGCAATCAAGGCAGAAACCCAATTGTCTGCGGAAGCCTTGCGACTAAAGGAGCGTCGTGATAGAGAATTGGCAGACATCATTTCAGGAGAAGATGACCGGATCCTTTTGGTGATTGGTCCTTGCTCGTCTGACAATGAAGAGGCTGTCTTGGAATATGCCCGCCGTTTATCTGCCTTGCAAAAGAAGGTGGCGGACAAGATTTTCATGGTTATGCGTGTTTATACTGCTAAACCTCGTACCAACGGAGACGGTTATAAAGGTTTGGTTCACCAACCAGATACCTCTAAGGCTCCAAGTCTGATTAACGGTTTGCAGGCTGTACGCCAGTTGCACTACCGCGTGATTACAGAGACTGGTTTGACGACGGCAGATGAGATGCTTTATCCATCAAATCTGGTCTTGGTAGATGATTTGGTCAGCTACCATGCTGTTGGGGCTCGTTCTGTGGAAGACCAAGAGCACCGTTTTGTGGCTTCAGGGATTGATGCGCCAGTCGGAATGAAAAATCCAACTTCTGGAAATTTGGGTGTCATGTTTAATGGCATCTATGCCGCTCAGAACAAACAGACCTTCCTCTTCCATGGTCAAGAAGTTGAGACTTCAGGAAATCCCTTGGCCCACGTCATCCTTCGTGGTGCAGTTAATGAATATGGGAAAAATGAGCCTAACTTTTACTATGAAACCCTGCTAAATGCTATTGAGCGCTATGAAGCCATGGGACTTGAAAATCCCTTTATCCTCATCGATACCAACCATGATAATTCTGGCAAGCAATATATGGAACAGATTCGAATTGTTCGCCAGACCTTGCAAAATCGTGATTGGAATGAGAAAATCAAAAAGACAGTTCGAGGCTTTATGATTGAATCTTACCTAGCAGATGGTCGTCAAAACCAACCAGAGGTCTTTGGTTGCTCTATTACCGACCCTTGCCTAGGTTGGGAAAATACAGAGGCTTTGGTAGAAGAGATTTATGCTACCTTGACAAAATAAGTGAAAAGGATGGAGTTGGGGAATCTCAACTCCTTTTGATGAGAATGATAGTTGGACACGGAATTGACATCGAAGAATTGGCTTCGATAGAAAGCGCAGTTACACGACATGAAGGATTTGCTAAGCGCGTGCTGACCGCTAAGGAAATGGAACGGTTTAACAGTCTTAAAGGGCGCAGGCAAATCGAATATTTGGCAGGTCGCTGGTCGGCTAAGGAGGCCTTTTCCAAGGCTATGGGAACGGGTATTGGCAAGCTCGGTTTTCAGGATTTGGAAGTCTTGAACAATGAACGCGGGGCGCCTTATTTTAGTCAGTCACCATTTTCAGGAAAGATTTGGCTGTCTATCAGCCACACCGATCAGTTTGTGACAGCCAGTGTCATTTTGGAGGAAAATCATGAAAGCTAGTCCACATAGACCAACCAAGGCTCTGATTCATCTGGGAGCTATTCGACAAAATATTCAACAAATGGGGGCTCATATCCCTCAAGAAACTCTCAAATTTGCAGTGGTCAAGGCCAATGCCTATGGGCATGGGGCTGTTGCTGTTGCGACGGCTATTCAAGATGATGTTGATGGTTTTTGCGTTTCGAATATTGATGAGGCCATTGAACTCAGACAGGCTGGACTCAGCAAGAAAATCCTTATTTTAGGAGTTTCTGACATCGAAGCTGTCGCTCTGGCTAAAGAATATGACATTACCTTGACTGTGGCTGGACTGGAGTGGATTCAAGCACTCTTATCTAGTGAGAAAAACCTAGCAGGTTTAACAGTCCACCTCAAGGTTGACTCAGGGATGGGACGGATTGGTTTTCGAGAGGCTCGTGAGGCTGAGCAGGCTCAAGACTTGCTCAAGCAACATGGTGCTCGTGTTGAAGGGATTTTTACCCACTTTGCTACTGCAGACGAGGAATCAGATGACTACTTTAATGCCCAGTTAGAACGATTTAAATCTATTTTGGCCAGTATGAAAGGTCTTCCAGAGCTGGTTCATGCCAGCAACTCGGCAACGACTCTTTGGCATCCAGAGACTATTTTCAATGCCGTCCGTATGGGAGATGCCATGTATGGTCTTAATCCAAGTGGAGAGGTTTTGGACTTGCCCTATGACTTGAAACCAGCCTTGACCTTGGAATCTGCTCTGGTTCATGTCAAGACAGTTCCAGCTGGAGCTTGCATGGGCTATGGAGCAACTTATCAGGCGGATAGCGAGCAAGTCATTGCGACGGTGCCAATCGGCTATGCAGATGGTTGGACACGAGACATGCAAAATTTTGCTGTCTTGGTAGATGGCCAAGTTTGCCCAATCGTTGGGCGGGTTTCAATGGACCAAATCACTATTCGTTTGCCTAAACTTTATCCGCTAGGAACAAAAGTAACCTTGATCGGCACCAACGGGGATAAGGAAATCACAGCTACTCAGGTAGCGACCTACCGTGGGACTATTAACTATGAAGTGGTTTGTCTCCTCAGCGACCGTATTCCGAGAGAATATTATTAAAAAGAAAGGAGTGGAGCATGAATCTACATCAACCCTTGCATGTCTTACCTGGTGTGGGACCAAAGTCAGCAGAAAAATACGCCAAACTAGGAATTGAAAACTTGCAAGACCTCTTGCTCTACTTTCCTTTCCGTTATGAAGATTTCAAGACCAAGCAAGTATTGGAACTAGAAGACGGTGAAAAGGCGGTTCTGTCTGGTCAAGTCGTGACTCCTGCTAGTGTCCAGTATTATGGTTTCAAGCGCAATCGCCTGCGCTTTAGCCTCAAGCAGGGAGAAGTCGTTTTTGCGGTGAATTTCTTTAACCAGCCCTATCTGGCTGATAAGATAGAGTTGGGAGCTACCCTTGCTGTATTTGGAAAATGGGACCGCGCCAAGGCTAGTCTGACTGGGATGAAAGTTCTGGCTCAGGTGGAAGATGATCTCCAACCTGTCTATCGTCTGGCTCAGGGAATTAGTCAGGCCAGTCTGGTCAAGGTTATCAAGATAGCCTTTGATCAGGGGCTGGACCTCTTGATAGAGGAAAAACTTCCCCAGTCTTTGCTGGACAAATACAAACTCATGTCCCGTTGTCAGGCAGTCCGCGCTATGCATTTTCCTAAGGATTTGGCAGAATACAAGCAGGCCCTTCGCCGTATCAAGTTTGAGGAACTCTTTTATTTCCAAATGCAATTGCAGACGCTCAAGTCTGAAAATAGAGTTCAGGGAAGCGGTCTGGTTCTAAACTGGTCTCAGGAAAAAGTGACAGCAGTCAAGGAAAGTCTGCCTTTTGCCTTGACCCAAGCTCAGGAAAAGAGTTTGCAGGAAATTTTGACAGACATGAAGTCCGACCACCACATGAATCGTCTCTTGCAAGGAGATGTGGGGAGCGGGAAAACGGTAGTCGCTGGCTTGGCCATGTTTGCGGCGGTGACGGCTGGTTATCAGGCAGCCCTCATGGTACCAACAGAGATTCTAGCAGAGCAGCATTTTGAGAGTTTGAAGGGGCTTTTTCCAGACCTAAAACTGGCTCTCTTGACAGGTTCTTTGAAAGTGGCAGAAAAAAGAGAAGTCTTGGAGACAATTGCCAAGGGTGAGGCTGACTTTATTATCGGAACTCATGCTCTGATACAGGATGGGGTGGATTATGCTCGTCTTGGTTTGATTATCATCGATGAGCAGCACCGTTTTGGTGTGGGGCAAAGGCGTATTTTACGGGAAAAAGGAGACAATCCAGATGTACTCATGATGACAGCGACTCCCATTCCCCGGACGCTGGCCATCACAGCCTTTGGCGATATGGATGTTTCCATTATCGACCAGATGCCAGCAGGTCGAAAACCTATCGTGACTCGCTGGATTAAGCAGGAACAACTGCCTCAGGTCTTGACTTGGTTAGAGGGAGAAATTCAAAAAGGTTCCCAAGCCTATGTCATCTCTCCCTTGATTGAAGAATCTGAAGCTTTAGATTTGAAAAATGCTATTGCTTTATCTGAGGAGTTGACGGCTCATTTTGCAGGTAAGGCAAAGGTGGCTCTTTTACATGGTAAGATGAAGAGTGACGAAAAAGACCAGATTATGCAAGATTTCAAAGAGAGAAAGACGGATATTCTGGTTTCGACGACGGTTATCGAGGTCGGGGTTAATGTTCCCAATGCGACAGTCATGATTATCATGGATGCTGATCGTTTCGGTCTCAGCCAGCTTCACCAGCTTAGAGGTCGTGTCGGTCGGGGGGACAAGCAGTCCTACGCTGTTCTCGTTGCCAATCCTAAGACTGATTCTGGGAAAGACCGCATGCGCATCATGACAGAAACGACCAATGGATTTGTCCTTGCGGAGGAAGATTTGAAAATGCGTGGTTCGGGTGAAATTTTTGGAACCAGACAGTCAGGTCTTCCAGAGTTCCAAGTAGCTGATATTATCGAAGATTTTCCGATTTTAGAAGAAGCCAGAAAGGTTGCTAGCTACATTAGTTCTATAGAAGGCTGGCAAGAGGATCCAGAATGGCGCATGATTGCCCTTCATTTGGAAAAGAAAGAACATCTAGATTAAGCTTTCTCTAAGGAAAACTTAAGCTAGCTTTCAGGTTTGACCCTTATACTAGAGTCATCAAAAAGAAACGAGGACTCTCAGATGACAGTAACAATTAAAGTAAATTACCCAGCCACTTTCCAAAAGAAAGAAGCAACAAAATAAGATTGAATAGGAGAAGAAGAGCGTAACTGCTCTTTTTTGTTTTTGAAACTACTTTCAGTTCATCATCCCAAAAATAAAGAATCTAAAATAACTTTCTATTTGCTTTTCTTTCTTGCGTTGATTTCTTATATGTGCTACAGTTGTGATAGCGATTACAAAACAAAAGGAGCATGATATGAAAAATCCAGCTTTGTTAGAAGAAATCAAGACCTATAAAGGCAGGGATGAGGTGCCAGAAGACTTTGATATTTTCTGGGATGAGGAAGTGAAAAAAGTTTCCACGCTTCCAGCCTACCAGTTAGAGGAAAGAGATTTCCACATTCCTCAAGTCAAGTGCTATGAGTTAACATTTGAAGGAACGAATGAGGGAAAGGTTTATGCGCGCGTCGTTCTTCCAAAAAGTGAGGATAAAGTTCCAATAATTTTCCATTTCCATGGTTATATGGGACGTGGCTGGGACTGGGCTGACATGCTGGCATTCACCGTAGCTGGTTACGGTGTTGTTTCCATGGATGTGCGGGGCCAGTCAGGTTACTCGCAAGACGGTTTGCGTTCTCCTCTAGGAAATACAGTTAAAGGACATATCATCCGTGGTGCTGTGGAAGGTCGGGAGCACCTCTTTTACAAGGATGTTTATCTTGATATTTACCAGTTGGTCGAAATTGTTGCCAGTTTGCCCGAGGTAGATGAGAAGCGACTTTCCAGCTATGGTGCCTCACAAGGAGGGGCCTTGGCTCTGGTTGCGGCAGCGCTCAATCCACGGATTCAGAAAACAGTTGCCATTTATCCCTTCTTGTCAGACTTTAGACGGGTGCTTGAGATTGGCAATACCAGTGAGGCTTATGATGAACTTTTCCGTTATTTCAAGTTCCACGATCCTTTTCATGAAACAGAGGAGGAAATCATGGCGACCCTTGCCTATATCGATGTAAAAAATCTTGCCCATCGTATCAAGGGTGAGGTCAAGATGATTACGGGCTTGGATGATGATGTTTGCTACCCTATTACCCAGTTTGCAATTTATAATCGTCTGACCTGCGATAAGGTTTATCGCATCATGCCTGAGTATGCTCACGAAGCCATGAATGTATTTGTCAATGACCAAGTCTTCAACTGGCTCTGTGGAAGTGAGATTCCTTTTAAGTATGCGAAGTGATGAATGAGAGAGCCCGGTAGCTCTCTTTTTGTATACAGTCTAGTCAGCAAATATTCTAGTTCACATATACTTTGAAATTCAACAGTTCTTATAGCTATAACTGTATTTTAGGGGAAGAATGATAGAGTCCTTAATATGAACTATAATACGAATGTTTTGAAGCGGAAATGATAGATGAATGGCTATTTCTGAATCATACCACAATATTTTCTCTGTAGTAGAAAGAATATTCTTCGAAAATCTCTTCAAACCGCGTCAGCTTCCATCTGCAACCTCAAAACAGTGTTTTGAACAACCTGCGGCTAGTTTCCTAGTTTGCTCTTTGATTTTCATTGAGTATAAAGTTATCCATAAGATACCAACATGTTTTTTAAACCGATTTTTTCCTTGATTTTATCATTCTTCTATCTAATGTGGTGGAACCTATTTCAATACATTGGAAATCACCTGTGAAATGTGTTATAATTTATAAGAAAATATACAGTTTCGCTACAAATGAACATATATATCAGTTTATGTATAACTCAGTTTTTCTGATTAGGATAATATCTTATAAAAACTATACTCTTGGAGATACAGTACTTAAATAGCATTTGTAAAGGAGCAAAATAATCTATATTTATTTTTATTGTAAGAATGAAAGTAGAGAATGTTATGCTAATAGAAACTGTAATATTTTATTTTTTAGAATATACTTGGATAAATTAACTTTGAAAGTTAAAGTGAGGTAATGTATGTTTGTATGTTTAAAAGGTTTGGGAAAATTTCGTAAATCCAAAGCTTATGGTTTAATTGGTTGCTTGACACTATCCGCAGTGATTGGCTTAGCTGCACCAGAGTTACCAGTTATTGGTGGTGAGGTTGTTTATGCTGATGTCATTCAAGGCGGTAGTGATATTCACGATGTGGACGTTCATAGTAAATCTGCAGAAGGTGTTGCTATGACTTACACCACTTATGATAGTGGAACAAGTGGAAAACAAACGGCTTCTGGTAGTGGGGTATTTGTTGCACCAAATGTGATGGTAACCGTAGCTCATAATTACTATGATAAAAACCAAGAGGACAAGTCTGCGGTTTTGCGTGGTGGAGAGTCTGCTCGTAGTTATGTTGTGATGAACTCAGAAACAGAGAAGAGTAACAAAGTACCCACATCAGGGGTATCAGAAGCTCTTGAAAAAGACTCTATTCACTTGTATAATGGCAAAGACTTCGGGAAAGACTATAGCAACGACTTAGCAGTAGTGGTAACTAAAAAGCCTGTAGAAGCTATGACAGATGGGGAAGATTCACCAAGAGAGTTGAGTGATAAAGAGGTTTCTACGGGAGATAAAATCTCTATGGTCGGCTACCCTAATGACTTTTCAACTCCGAATTTAAGTGAAGAGAATAAAGCTCGCTTGAAAGACGGTAAGGCTTATTCAGTCTCAACAACTGTGAGCAGTATCAATAAAGAGAGTGGTGCAGTCACTTATCATTCCTCAGCTTTAGGAGGTTTTTCAGGTGCTCCTTTGTTTAATGATAAGGGAGAGGTAG
This sequence comes from uncultured Streptococcus sp., assembly GCA_963517545.1. Taxonomy (GTDB): domain Bacteria; phylum Bacillota; class Bacilli; order Lactobacillales; family Streptococcaceae; genus Streptococcus. Next base: position 17,792 of record CAUQGR010000029.1, read on the forward strand.
TCGGTATCCACCAGCACGGAACAAATACTTCAAGCGCCCCTGAGAGTGAGCGTATTGGCGGTGGTACTATCTTTACAGAAAAGCACAGAGCTTGGATTCGTTCTATGATTGATAAATATGGTATAAAGGGTTGGTATATAGATGGTGCAAACCGTTACTACTATGATGAAAATCATATAGCTTTAAAAGATGTAGAGTCTGAGATTGACGGTGCTTTGTATAGTTTTGATGAAAAAGGTCGAGCTACTTTAGTAAAAGGTGAAGAAAAAGGTCGTGTTCTACTTCGAGTGGAAGATACTAAAGGAACTCGCTTGATTTCAGATAAGGTTGTTCAGGAAGGTCCTGTTGGAAGTGGTTTGAATTTTCATTTAAGACAAAATCCAGATTTCAAACAGTTAATATCAACTTCCCCAACAGCTAAAGTTGTGTCCTATAACGGAGTGCCAATTAACAAACTAGCAAGTGACACAAGTTGGTCTGATGAATATGTCAGTAAGTTAGCTTTAGGTAATACAATTATAAGAGCGGTAGTGTCTGATGTGATACCAAAGTCTAACTCTGACTTTACTAGAACGGAAGTTGGTAAAGTTGATTTAAGTGGTAAATCGAACTTACCTGTGCCTAGTAAAGAGGTGTTACAAGCTCCGAATGGTTCAGAAAATTTCTATGCTACAACGCATATTCAAACACCAGATGGTTCTGGTTCAGGCACTTTAATTGCACCAAATTTGGTGCTAACTGTAGCTCATAATTTCTTAACGACTAAGGGTTCTGAGGTTGTTACGAAATCAGGTCGTACCAATACAGTTTATAAGGCAACTTTACCAAGTGGTGCTTCTATGAACTTTTCAGATGATGATATTGTTTATTGGAATAAGAAAGATTCAGTATTTGGGTTTAAAAATGACTTAGCCTTGGTTCGATTAAAAGAAGAGGTAAAAGGAGCAACTCCTGTAGAGGTGGTATCTGAATCAACTTCTGTTGTTAAAGGTGAAAAAGTTTCGGTTTATGGTTTCCCGGACGGTCGTTTATCTCCTGTATTGGATAGTGAAGTTGTAGATACTACTGACTTTGGTTCTGGTATAGAGGGTATTAGCTATGGAGGTACGAAACCTGGAGCGTCTGGTGGTGGTCTTTATAATGACAAAGGTGCTTTAATTGGAGTTCACCAAAATGGTGTTGTAGGAAGTCGCAGTGGTGGTTTAGTCTTATCAAAAGAGCAGCTGGATTGGGTTCGATCTTATATTGAGGGTCAACCAAAAGATCCTGTCTATGTGGAAGATAAAGAAGTGGAACCTTCTAAGAAGGATTCGGATAAGGATTTAGCTGGGAAATTAGATCCAAAAAAAGATAGTGGAAAAGAAGATTCTGGTATTTTAGGTACATCTGGTGACTTTGCAGCTCCTAAAGTAGAGAGTCATGATTTCACAGGCGGAGTGAATGGAGGCGATTCACTTGTTACAGAAGTTCCAGAGTATAGCGGTATTCTATCCACATTAGGTGATTTTCCAGCTCCTACCGTAGCTAAGCCAGAGTTTACAGGCGGGGTCAATGGTGCAGATGCTGAGCTTCATCACATTTCAGACTTCACAGGCGGAGTGAATGGAGGCGACTCACTTGTTACAGAAGTTCCAGAGTATAGTGGTGTTATATCTACATTAGGTGATTCTCCAGCTCCTACCGTAGCTAAGCCAGAGTTTACAGGCGGGGTCAATGGTGCGGATGCTGAGCTTCATCATCTTTCAGACTTTACAGGCGGAGTGAATGGGGGCGACTCACTTGTTACAGAAGTTCCAGAGTATAGTGGTGTTATATCTACATTAGGTGATTCTCCAGCTCCTACCGTAGCTAAGCCAGAGTTTACAGGCGGGGTCAATGGTGCGGATGCTGAGCTTCATCATCTTTCAGACTTTACAGGCGGAGTGAATGGGGGCGACTCACTTGTTACAGAAGTTCCAGAGTATAGTGGTGTTATATCTACATTAGGTGATTCTCCAGCTCCTACCGTAGCTAAGCCAGAGTTTACAGGCGGGGTCAATGGTGCGGATGCTGAGCTTCATCATCTTTCAGACTTTACAGGCGGAGTGAATGGAGGCGACTCACTTGTTACAGAAGTTCCAGAGTATACAGGAACACTACCAACAGTAGTAGAAGAAACAGCCCCAACAGTTGAAAAACATGATTTTACAGGTGGAGTGAATGGAGGCGACTCACTTGTTGCAGAAGTTCCAGAGTACAGAGGCTTCCTATTTACATTAGGTGATTCTCCAGCTCCTACCGTAGCTAAGCCAGAGTTTAGAGGCGGAGTGAATGGTTCGGATGCTGAGGTCCATCATCTTTCAGACTATACAGGTGGAGTTCCTTTCACTGAATCTTCTATACTAGAAATGCCAGAGTATAAGGGTTCATTAGCAATAGCAGAAGAATCGGCCCCAACAGTTGAAAAATATAACCTCACAGGCGGGATGAATGTGGTAGCAAGTCCTATGCATGATAACAATAGAGATAGTAAGAATGAAGCAACAATGAAACAAGGTATCACAAGAATTGCTAGTTCACAACGTATTTTCAAAAATGAAGCAGGAAGTGTGCAAATTCAAGCTTCAGAAGAAGTATTGGAAAATGTGATAGGTGTTCAAATTCAAGAAGTTCAAGTTAGTGATCTAAGTTCATTAAACTATAAAGCATTTGATATTCAATTGAAGGATCCAGCTGCTAGAACTGTTCAGCCTAACGGAAAAGTCCTAGTTACTTTTGCTACGGATCATTCTGTTGAGAATGTTTATGCTGTAGATCCAGAAGGAAACCTACACCCTATTGAATTCGAACAAAAAGATGGAAAGATTATTTTTGAGACTAGCAATTCTAGTATTTATGCGATGACTTTCCGACACTCTATTGACAATCCACTATTTAAAAATTCTACAGAAGCTAAAAAAGAAGAGGAGATTGCACCATCACCTAAATTGTTATCTACAAATGAGAACTCAGGATTTAGTCAATCAGAGAATAAAGTAGGTAACAATGAACAGGCTAAGTTACCAGATACAGGTGAGTCTGATTCATTACTAACAATCTTATTTGGTTTTGTAGGAGTGCTTCTTGGAGCAATGATTTCTTATAAGCGAAAAGACAGTTAATTTATCTACAGTTGTACTTTGAACCTTTATGTTCATATAAAATAAACGGCTCTTTGTCAACTGTAGTGGGTTGAAGAAAAGCTAAGATCGAGAAAGGACACA
>CAUQGR010000030.1:0-20908 GCA_963517545.1 uncultured Streptococcus sp.
GGTATAGACCTATTTTCTAGAGATATTTTAAAAGAGCTGGATTTCTCCAACTCTTCTCTTTTTAATACAAGTTATTTTGATTTGACCGGCTTGTCTTGAGCTGTTTGCAAGGCTGCAGCAATGATATCTGCATACAATTTAGCTCCGGCTTCAATTTTACTAGTGTCGCTTCCGAAATGGACTTGGTCTGTTCCTGTCCAGATTTCTGGATGTTCCTTAGCAACTTGATTCCAATCTGCTATCGTGATGTAAGGAGTCTTCTCTGCCAATTCTCTCATATAGGCAGCCGCCTTCTCAACGATTGCATAAGTCTCTTTTGTCTTATCCCCCTCATAAGGAGTCACCAAAACCATATGGTGGCCCTTAGGAAGATTTTTCACAATACTATCCCAATCTTCCTTGTAATTTTCAGGATTATTTACACCTGTTGCAATAACCACCATCTTTGGTAAAAATTTATTCTGACTATTATTTAGCATGATTTCATTGGCGGTCTTGGTTGTTCTGCTGACTTGTGCGTTAATCTGTGCTCCAGGAAGGGCTGTCTGTAGTGCTGTATTTGCCCTTAAGGCCACCGAGTCACCAATTAACATAGTGCCATCAGCAATTCCCAAACTATTTGCATCTGCCCGTTCTGTCATCACCTTGGTCTGGTTAATATTTGTTGCAGCTTGCTTCAAACCATTGACAGTCAAATCTGTCTCAAAAGCTCCCACTTGTGGTGCCAACAAAGTCACTAAGAGGACAATGAAGGCCAAGATTCCTGTACTTGTTGCAAGAATTGCGTGAATATAAGGCAGGGGACGAAGAGTTTGTAAAACAGGTGTGTTCTTGCCTGCAATCCACGGCTCCAATACATAAAATGACAGACTGGCAAATCCATAAGAAAAAATCAAAGTCAGTAACACAGCAAGAAGATTTGATGTCAGCTGTGAGAAAATAATATAGAAAGGCCAATGGAAGAGATAAACCGCATAGCTAGTATCTGCTAAAAAGCTAATCATCTTTGGCTCCTTTATATGAGGAGTCTTTTCGTGCAAGACACGCGCCGCCAGAATCATAGCAAGGGTTGCAAGACTGGCAAGCAAGAAGCCTATAAGATAGGCAAAAAGATAAGTGAATTTGACAAAGAAGGTCAAAATGAGTAAGAAGCCAAAACCTCCTGCAAAAATCAACAGGGTCTTGCGTAAATCCCAGATTTTATCCAACTGCTTGACGAGGGAAGTCGTCTGACGAACGCCTACAATCGTTGCTAGGATACTTCCCAAAAAGAATGGATAGACATGAGTTAAACTGGAGAAGTAAACAGAGGAATAAGAGGTTACTAGAAAACTACCAATAAACATGGAGAAGAAGCTGGTCAAGAAGGCAGTGGCAGATAAAAGAAAGACCATCCCCTTCAACTGACCATTTGATTTAGCCTGTTTAGATAAGAACCAAACTGCCAATCCCCAAAGAATATAGTAGTGAACCTCAACGGCCAAGCTCCAATTATGAACAAACAAATGAGGAATGAACTGTGATTCATAACTCCCACCTGTTAGAAGTTCATAAAAGTTGGTCATAAAGCCTAAGACACCAGCAATCTGGCCACCAATTCCAGCCACATAATCTTGGCGAACTAGAAAGGTAAAGGGCATGGTTACCAAGACCATCAAAACCACAGGTGGCACAATCCGATAAAAACGTCTCCTAAAAAATCCTATCAAATCAATTTCATGATTTTTAGAAAATTCTTCGATGAGTAGAGCTGTAATCAGGAAACCTGAAAATGTGAAAAAGACATCTACCCCGAAAAATCCTCCAGGAAAGATGGTCTGAAAGAAATGATACAAGAGTACCAGTAGTAAACCTGTAATCCTAATCAAGGAAAACCATTTAATGCGCATACGAGTTTATTCTTCCTTTCATTGTACACTTTATTCTATCAAAAAAAGAAGAAAAATCCTAAGAGAAAACTTAGGATTTTTAGCTTATATCAATTCTATTTTAGAAATTACGTCCTGACTTATTATAGCCATATTTTTCCACAAAATACTCACGAAATTCCAAGAGATTGTCATCCATGATGGCTTGTCGCACTTGCTTCATCAGGTTAAGCAAGAAGTAAAGATTGTGGTAGCTAGTCAAGCGAATACCAAAGGTTTCATCAGCTTTGAGCAGGTGACGAAGGTAGGCGCGTGTATAGTTCTTACATGTGTAGCAATCACACTCAGGATCCAGTGGCGTAAAGTCCTCAGCAAACTGGGCATTTTTGACAACCAAACGTCCCTGACTGGTCATACAAGTCCCGTTACGAGCGATTCGAGTCGGCAAGACACAGTCAAACATATCTACCCCACGAATCACCCCATCAATCAAGCTATCTGGCGCTCCCACACCCATCAAATAGCGAGGTTTATTTTCAGGAAGCAGTTGGGTTGTGAAGTCCAAGACGGCATTCATCTCCTCGTGGGTTTCTCCCACTGCTAAGCCACCGATAGAATAGCCTGGGAAGTCCATGCTGACAAGGTCATGAGCCGATTGGCGACGCAAGTCTTCAAATCCTGCCCCCTGCACAATCCCAAATAATCCTTGGTCATGCGGACGACGATGAGCCTTCAAACCACGCTCAGCCCAACGGCTGGTACGCTCGATTGATTTCTTAACGTAGTCGTAAGGTTGGTAAAACTGAGGACATTCGTCAAAGGACATCATGATGTCTGAGCCCAGATTGTTCTGAATAGAGATGGCTTTTTCTGGCGATAGGAACATCTTAGAACCATTGAGATGGTTTTTAAAGGTTACTCCTTCTTCTGTGATATTACGGCTATCTGCTAAGGAATAAACCTGAAAACCACCACTATCTGTCAAGATAGGCTGGTCCCAATTCATGAACTTGTGGAGACCACCAGCGCGTGCAATGAGTTCATCTCCAGGACGAAGCCAGAAGTGATAGGTGTTTGATAGGATAATTCCCGAACCCATCTCCTTCAATTCTTCAGGTGACTGAGTTTTGACAGTGGCTTGTGTCCCAACTGGCATAAACATAGGTGTTGGGAAGGTACCATGGGGTGTGATGATTTCTCCCAGACGAGCTCCCGTGTGTTTTTCTTTCTTAATCAAACGATATTTGATTGGTGAATCTGACATTTTTTACCTCCGAAGCTGGGAAAGACAGTCCCAGTTCATACTTTGTGCCCAAGGGCATACTGTATGATTTTATCAAAAAAAGTAGGAACTGTCACGAACTATGGTATAATGAGAGAATGAAATACCCAAAAATTGATTTAAAAACCGTTCGTCTGCAAGCCAGACAATTTCAGGCTGAAAATCCCCGCCTCTTTCTCGTCTATCTCTTGCCTAGCATGCTGGTCATTTTGTCTGGCTTCCTCAATCCCTTAGAGCGTATCAACGAGAGTGTTTTAGAACAACCCTTTTTAAGCGTGTTTGGCCATGTATTCCAAGCATACCTTTTTCCTCTATTAGTCTCCTTTATCGGAACAATACTTCTAACCAGTTCAGTTTATACAACTCTGAAACTCATCAAGGATCCCGATACAGAACTATCCGTCAAAAATAGTCTGGCTCTATTTGACGAAGAGCACTTTTCACAAACCTTTTTGACCCTCCTTCTCAAACGTTTCTCTCTCTTTTTATGGAGCATTCCTAGCTTGCTTGGAATTTACTTTCTTTTTTACAGTAGCTTTCTTGCAAAGAAATTCGTTGCCCTTCATCCTGAGTTTCCTAATCTGGATCTCACGTCAGTTGAAACGGAAAGTTTCCTCATGATCTTTGGTCTTTACGTTCTAGCAAGTATTTTCTTGATGATTATAGGAAATAGTCTCTATATTCCACAATACTATGCCTATTCTCAGGTAGAATTTCTCCTCTGTGACACACTAGACTTGGGACAAGCCAAACCAGGACAAATCCTTAAAACCAGCCGTTTCCTGATGAAAGGTTACAAGTTTCAGCGTTTTGTCCTAGACTTACAACTCCTTCCTTGGTACTTCCTCAATTGGATTACCTTTGGAATTGCTAGTTTTTCACTCCTACCCTACATTCAAATCAATAAAATAATTTTCTACCGAGCAGTATTGGCTCGAAAACGTCCAAAAGCTTGAAGGTTTTCCCTCAAGCTTTTTTCTATCAATGAGTTTCTCCGCCTACCAACTTGAGATCCTGATCTCCATGTTCGATAATGGCGCCGATTGCCGCTTCTATCCCTCGCCTAATATCCACTAAACTCATAGCTGGGGTAGTCGGTCGATTCACCACCTGTTCCATCATATAAGGAATATGCATAAAACCTGCCTTAACATGTGGAAATTTCTTTTCTACCAAATAGAGGGCCTGATACATCAGATGGTTACAGACAAAAGTCCCTGCCGTATTAGAAACAGAGGCCGGCAATCCCTCTTTTTTTATAGCTTGAACCATCGCTTTAATCGGCAAACTACTAAAGTAGGCCGGAGCACCATCTGGACGAATAGGAAGGTCAATCGGTTGATTTCCTTCATTATCAGGAATGCGTGCATCGTCTTGATTTATAGCCACTCGTTCAGGCGTCAAACTAGATCTTCCACCAGCTTGACCGATACAAAGGACAAAGTCAGGTTGATAACGACTCATCTCTTCTTCCAATACTTGGGCCGATTTGTGAAAGACTGTTGGTACTTCTAACCAGCTGACCTCAGCGCCATGGATTTCATATGGCAAACCTTTAATGGCCTCCAAAGCTGGATTGACCTTTTCCCCTCCAAAGGGCTCAAAACCTGTCACTAATACTTTCATTTCTAACTCCTCAAAACTAATTCAATGAGACTTTTTTCTTAAAAACAAGTATAACATATTTCTCTTCTTCTGGAGTGAAAAGGACTAGCGAGACTAGGATTGACCTTCAAGTTTATTTTAAGAGTAAAATACTAATCAAGGCTAAAATAGCTGGTCCACCTTGCTTCAAAATAATTTTCTTATCTGCTGTTAGAGAGCCGTAAGCCGCCGCCCCAATCACAAATAAAACAAAAATAGTCACAATTTCTAAATTCTGTGAGAAATAAATCCCATACAGGAGAAAGACTCCTAACAGAGTATTATAGATTCCTTGATTTTTGAACAGTGAACTTACTGACGGACGAGCCAGTTCTTCCTTTTCCATGTTAAAGACACGACTAGTCGCATCTGATTGCGTTGCAATACTTTCCAAATAAAAAATGAAAAAATGCTCCAAAGCAACAATCGTTGCTGAAATGGTTGTCATAATTGACATCTATTTCTCCTTAAATTTCTATATTTCCAATACCCAAAACCAATTTATTTAATAAACGGCTGAGTTCTGTTCTTTCAGACTCTGTTAAGATACTTTCCATCTCTTCCTTAACCTTGATATGTTGCAGAGGGGGATTCACCACTAACTGCTCCTTGGCATACTTCGTAGCCTCTACCAACACTTCCCGCTGATTTTCAGGATTGCGATGACGCTCCACTAAACCTTCCTTTTCCAGAATTTTGAAATGCCGGGTCAGAGCAGCCTGATCAATCTTCAAACGCTCCTGAACCGCTATTTGATTACAAGGGGAATGCTTCAGCAAAAATAATAAAATCTGATACCGTGTCAAACTAATCCCAAGTCTTTTTTCAAACAATTGCGTACTCGCTTGCTCAGACAAGCGGAGTTGATACAGTAAATCTTGAATCTCTAGCATTTCTTTCTCCTTTAAATTAATCTATCAATAGTTGACTAATCAGGTATAATATAAGATAAAATAGATTACAAGAATGTTGCTTGAGTCATTACTAGATGCTAACTTTCCATTTCCCATTCAAATTGATACTCAATGAAAATAAAAGAGCAAACTAGGAAGCTAACCACAGGTTGCTCAAAGCACAGCTTTGAGGTTGCAGATAAAACTGACGTGGTTTGAAGAGATTTTCAAAGAGTATGACAAAGAAAAAACGAACGAGACTCTCTTCCTATCACGAAAGCGACATCTCATTCCTCAAAATGATATTACTAAGTCTGGTTTATCCGTTCATTGAAACGTGAACGTGGTCATAGTGATTTTCTGTCACGCTACCACGGTCTGGCATTGGGTTCCAAGTATTAGCTGGTCCATATTTACTATCGAATGGAGCATAGAAACGTTGTTTCCAGATGATGTAACTAATTCCTCGGCTGGCCATGTTTTGAATAGCGTATTCCGCAATCTTATCCCCTAGTTCTGAGCTTTCTGGTACCATAAAGTCGATAGCCAAACCTTTTCCGTGATCTCCACTGTCTCCTGGACGGTAACCACTAAAGGATGTGATGCCAAACAAGTTGGCGATTTCTTCTTTAAAGGTAGCCGTCTGTGGTTGAAGGCCTGCATTTTCAGATTTTGCTACCGCAAGTCCAGCATAATCGGGCGCTGCTGGAGCTGCGTAAGTTGCTGAAGTTGTTTTCGTCTCTTCTGGTTGATAAGTAGAAACTGCTGTTGTAGCTTCACTTGATGATGCTACTTCTTTTGCTTCTTCTGAACTTGTTGCAGTTGTTTCGGTTGCTTTTTCTTCTACTGGAGTTGTAGTTGTTTCTACTGCTGATTCAACTTGAGAATTTCCTTGTGTTTCCTGATTCTCAGCTGGAATTGTTGCCTGAGGAGCTGCCTCTTCAACTGGACTAGCTGTTTCGACTGTTTGCTCCGCTGACGTTGAAGTATCTGTAGATGGTGCCACTTCTTCTGCAGTAGCAACTGTCTCTGCAACTTCTGAACTTGTTGCCACTTCTTTTGTTCTTGTAGTTTCTACCGCTTTTGGAGCTTCTGCAATCGGTTGAGAAAGGTCTGCAACCTGAACAGTTTGATCATCAACCGTCACTTGATTGGTTGTCAAATCTGCTGTCGCAGTTGTCACTTCTTCACTAGAGTCTGCTTGAGGAGTTTGGATTTCAACTTCTGTTACTTCTTCTGCTTCATTGACAGTCGTTGTCAAAACAGTTTCTGGGAAAATCAGATCCATATTAGTGATTTTATTCAAATTCGCAAGAACTGTGACATCTACACCCAAGGCTTCTGCAATGGTGCTCAAGGTATCACCATACTGAACGGTATAACTTGTTTTGTTGTCCGTTTTAGTCAAATCGTTTTGGATTTGCTCAACACTACGTGCAGTCCAAATAACTTCTTCTGCTTGAGTTGCCAATACTGGGGCAAAGGACAAGGCTACTGTTGAGGCTAATAATATTCTTTTCTTCATTCTTTCAAATTCCTTTCAAATGAGTACCTGTCTATCATAACACAAAAAATGCAGAAAAAAAGCCCTCTCGGGCCTATTTAACAGAACTGTCTATTCCTTGTAACAAACTCGGTTACTTGAAATAGTTTGTTAGGTCTCTGTCACAAAACTGACACAATCTTTTTATCGCTCAGCCTCAAAAATATGGTAAATATCTACTAACGCTTGAATCCTGTTATTACCTTCATAAGTCGACTCTAAAAAGTTGATACTTTGAATCCCACTATTCTGGGCAAATTCCACATCCAGAGTCCGATCCCCTATATAATAAGTCTTCTCAGGATTCAGCTGATACTTGTCTAAGAGATAGGTAGCCGCTTCTGGACTTGGCTTCCGCGCAAAGCCACTCTGACTGGTTATAATCTCTGTAAAATAAGATTCCAAACCCAAGTCTCTTAGAATGGTAAAAGCATTATCTCCTTTATGAGTGTAGACAAACTGTTGAATCCCTGCTGCGTCTGCCCACTCTAGTACCTCACGCGCACCTGGCATCAAGACTACTTGAGCATTCTTCTCAGCAAGACTCTGGGCACGCACTTGATTTAGCACTTCCACATCTAGTTTTCGCTCTTCTGCCACCTGCACAAGCAAATCCTGCACAGAATACTTAAGGATAAACTCTCTCACCATCTCCTTATCATAAGGAATAGAAAACTGAGCAAAAGTTTCCTCAATCCCTGACAAAATCGCTTCGTAAGAGTCCAATAAAGTCCCATCTAAATCCCAAATAAAAGATGTTTTTTGCATTTCCTATCCTTTCAAGCTCATATAACGCTGGTAACGGTAGCGTAGAAATAACCAGCGAAAACCATTATCCAAAAGGGTTCCGGCCCAAATACCAGGCAAGCCCCAACCAAGCACAATCCCCATCAGATATCCTGTTCCAATGCGGATACACCACATTCCTATACTTGTCGCATAAAAGGGAAGCCGAGCATTGCCCAAACCCTGCCAGACTGCTGTATAGATGACTGTTCCTATCGTCATAGGAGTACCAAGTAGTGAAAAAAGTGTTACTAGAACACTGGCCTCCACCGCTAGAGAATCAGTCGTATAGAGATGAGTTAATGGCACACCCAAGACATAGATACTAAAGGTCAAAGGCAACATGAGAATCAGAGAAAGCCAAAAGGTTTGTTTGCTCAAACTAGCGACTCTTTTCCAATTATTCTCTCCAACTGCTCGGGCCACCAGCATGACCGTTGCCGTAGCTACGCCAAAGGCAGGCATATAGTTAAACTGGGTCAAGACTTCTCCGACTGCATTCCCAGCCACTGCCTCCGTTCCAAAAGAAACGACCAAGGCAATGATCACTACATCTCCAGCCCGCATCATGAGACGTTCTCCAGCTGCTGGTAAAGCCAAGGTCAACAATTCCTTATCTAAACCAAAAGTTGGCTTCGCATAAGGCAGCTTTAATTGCGACCATAAAATCACAAGACCAACCAAACGAGACAGAATAGTCCCCCAAGCAACACCAGCTATCCCCATATCCAGAACAAAAATAGCTAGACTGGAAAAGAGAATATTTAAAGCATTTGACAAGAGACTAACATAAAGAGGTAAGCGTGGGTTATGCGTTGCACGAATCAAGGAACCCAGACTGGTCATCAAGCCTAAAAGAATAATCGATCCGCCTACCAAAGATAGATACAGTCCACCACTCTCAGCTACATCCCTCTCCGTTCCCAATAGTCCTATCATCTCTTGTCCAGCGAAGATGGACAAAGCTCCTAAAAGGAAACTTAATAATAATGTAATCTTCAAGGACTCGGTCACATGGTAAGCTAGCATAGATTGATCCTTCTGCCCCAAACTTTTTGAAATAACACTGGAAATAGCAGCTCCCAGAGCGATGAAAATCGCCTGATAAATCGTGATAATATTGCCAGCTACTGATACACCCGAAATGGCTATCAATCCTAAATGAGCAACCAAATAACTGTCCACCATCCCCATGAGCATCTGCAAAAAGTTTTCGCCCATAGCTGGCAAGGCAATATTAAGAATGTCTTTATTTTTCTTAAACAATCCTTCCTCCTGATGAAAAGAAACTCAGTTGGTTTCCCAACCGAGTTTACTCCCTCTGTCTTAAAGTCCTAGATAAGCCTCAACCGCTGCTTGCATATCAGCAGCTGCCACTGTTGTCTTGTGACGAACAGGAGCTGTTTCAAGCCCGTCAACTGCAGGTGGCACAGCCACTCCTGAGATTTCATGTAATTGAGCCAAGGCTTCAAAGTCAGTCAAGCCAACTTCCCCTGTTACAGATTCTACTGCAACTACTGGGAACTTGTATGGACTAGCTGTTGAAGCAATTACTGTCTTAGTCGCATCGCCAGTAGCCACTTGGTACTTTTTATAAACTGCTGAGGCAACCGCTGTATGTGGATCCTCGATATAAGAATCTGACTCATAAACACGCTTGATTTCTGCCGCTGTTTCTTCCTCAGTCGCATATTCAGCTGCAAAGAGGTCCAGAATATCTGTATCAAAGTCTGTCAACTCATATTGACCTTGCGTGTTCAAGGCATTCATAAGTTCAGCTGTCTTAACCGCATCATTACCCAAAAGGTGGAAAATGAGACGCTCCAAGTTTGAAGATACCAAGATATCCATAGATGGGCTAGTTGTTACCTTAAATTCACGTTTCTTATCGTAAACACGTGTCTTGAAGAAGTCTGTCAAAACATTGTTGTCATTTGAAGCACAGATCAATTTGCCAACTGGTAGACCAATTTGCTTAGCATAAAAGGCAGCCAAGATATTTCCAAAGTTTCCTGTTGGTACTGTGAAGTTGACCTTATCACCAGCCACAATCTCACCAGTCTTAACCAACTGAGCATAGGCATAAACATAATAAACAATCTGTGGCACCAAACGACCGATATTCATAGAGTTAGCAGATGAAAATTGCAACTTGTTGGTAGCCAATTTTTCACGAAGAGCTACGTCGTTAAACATGTGCTTCACATTTGTTTGCGCATCGTCAAAGTTACCATCTATAGCGATAACATGAGTATTGTCACCAGTCTGAGTGGTCATTTGCAACTCTTGTACCTTGCTGACACCATCCTTTGGATAAAAGACGATAATCTCAGTACCAGGAACATCCGCAAACCCTGCCATAGCAGCTTTCCCAGTATCACCAGATGTCGCTGTTAAGATGACAATCTTGTTCTCCAAACCATGCTTCTTAGCAGCTGTTGTCATAAAGTATGGCAAAATAGACAAGGCCATATCCTTAAAGGCAATCGTTGAACCATGGAAAAGCTCCAGATTGTATTGCCCGTCTAATTTCACTAATGGTGCGATAGCTGGAGTATCAAACTTGCTATCGTAGGCATTGTTGATACAGTAGTCCAACTCCTCAGCTGTAAAGTCATCTAAAAATGCTGACAAAACTAACTTAGCAACTTCCTGATAGGAAGCATCTTTCAATTTTGCAAAATCCAAATCTACCTTTGGATAAGTAAGCGGTGTAAACAAACCACCGTCCGTCGCCAAACCTTGCAAAATAGCTTGGCTGGCAGTTACTGTATTGTTGGCATCACGCGTTGATTGATAAACTAATGTCATTACTCTCTATCCTTTATCTATAGTCTCTTCCATTATATCATGATTTTTCAGAAAATTCTCCCTTTATAAGAAAAATTATAGGCCCAATTCTTCTTTCAAAGGCTGTAAGTAGGTCATTTCTTGCTTATTTCTCATCTCCAGTCCTTCCTCAGCTAGCAGGAGTAAATCTTTGGAAAACTCTATAATCGCAGTTTCTTCCTGTTCTGTAAGCTTTTTCTTAGAAAATTGTCGTCTTAAAAACTTATAATTTCGCCCAGATTCTTTAAAGAAAGGTGCTGTTCCTAAGTAAGCTTCTAACTTATCTAAATTAACCAACAATCCCAAGTGAAAAGCTGCTGAAGCGAAGGTTCTATCAAGAGGTTGAGTACACACACTACGAAACTCAACCGTTCCGCGAGTCGTTAAGTCTTGGTACTGATAACTACGATGAGTTTCAAAATCCTTCTCTTGAGGGTAAATAAGAATCTTATCCCCATTCAGAGCATATGCTTGGATTTCAGATGTAGCCAAATAGTCCCTGGCCTGAATCGGATAAAAATAATAGGTTTGTCCATCACGTTCCGCAGTAAAAATTGCAGAATGATCTAGATAATCAAAAAAATCAGCCTCATCTTTAAAGAGTCTAGCATTGACCCCGACGTTTTCTGGATAGATACCATGCATCGATTCTTCCCAGAAAATATCCCTTGAAATTTTCGTATCCCAATCCGCCCCTGTAAACTCAGAATTGGCAAATAAATAAGCCTTAGCCCCTTCAATTTGAGTAAAAGCATTAATCACCCGTAAGTAGTTAGATTTTGAAACATCAAGCTGAACCTGACTCCCACAGATAAAAGCACCATATTCAGGGAAATGATGCAACTCTGATTTAGTCACATTTCTACTCAAATTCAAATAGTCCATCAACATGCTATACCGTGGGTAAGCAACTGGACAGTTCTCATTTTTATCCCAGTTAGGATGAATGCCACAGCCAACAATAGCATGATTTGATTCACTTAATTTTCTCTGAATTACATTCATATAATTATTAAAACGATTCTCTACCTCTTGAATCTCTTTAACCTTACCAAACGCAAATTCAATAGTAGTATAGGAAACTTCAAATAAAATAGCATCCTGACTTATCGGATCTACTAACTGGATAGGATTGCCAAAATCATCTACCTTTTCAACATCGAAATCCAAAGCAGAAACTAAATATCGGAATAATTCCTTGATAACTTCAACATCTGCAGTATTCCCTTCCAAGTTTACAACAGGATATTCCAGCTCAATCCCGACAAACAATTCAGGATTTTCTTTGATATTTTTCAAATACCGATGCTTTAATAAATCGATAGAACGAGACATACTTCCCTACACTTTCATAATAAATTTTAAATAACTATTATTATACCAAAAATAATACAAAAAGGAACGAAGATTTATCAACGTTCCTTAACTCTATACTATACCGGCGGCCGGGGTCGAACCGGCACGTCCTTGCGGACACTGGATTTTGAGTTTGATTCTATGATATTCTTAACTTCATAAATCTAGTAAAATCAAATTTTCAATAAATTATTTCTATCGCAAAAACGATAGATTTTTTCTTTTTAGTAACATTTTAGTATTTGATAGCTTGCTCACTATATTTAAATACTGTTCTTTTCTCTTCAAAAAATACCTTACACTTTTTCACTTCTTCATCATAGGCAGTAAAGAGTTCTTCTATTTCCCAATCGTTATAACTATAATTTGATTTATTGCTAAGATTTGCAAGCAGGTTCATTAATGAAAAAATTTTCTCCACTCTTGCAGTTGATAGTTTCTTAAAGTATACTTCCTTGTCATTACTTGTATCAGTAGAGGAATAATTGAACTCTTGTTTTAGATTAACTGTTTTTATAGTAATAGGACTAGTGAAAAATTCCTTTATTTCTTCGCCCTTTTGTTCTAACGCCCCAAAAAGTTCTTTAATATCAGCTTCTGAAAAAGAATACTTTGATTTATCACTTTGATTTCTCAGTATATTTAAGATTGAAAAAACCTTAGTCATCCTTGCTTCTGACAATCTTCTAAATTTTTCATTTCTAGTTTCCATAGTTTCTCCAATAAGTAAATTTTATTTCTTTATCCTATATATTATCATATAGCGAGATTTTTTTCAAATATTGCATTTTGGTGTTGCTTTTTATAATTTTGTGTAGTATAATATCATATATAGAGGGATATCCTCTAAATATAATACCCAAAAAGGAGGAGTTCTTATGTTTAAAGAACTTATCGAATTTGTTAATTCCTCAACAGAGGGACAGTTTAAAGCCTTTCAAGTCAAGGCTAATGCAATAACAGGAGATGTTATCATCTCGCAAAATGTAACACCTATCACTGACGCCTTAAAAAATCGTCTAGGATTAAAAACTGTGCAAACCTCTTTAGCAAGGAAGTTAGCTTACGCTTCTACTCGTCGCCACTATAAAGATGGTACAACAATGATGGAAGACATCTTAGCTGGCAAGACACGTCGCCATGCAAACAGCTACATCTAGATGACTGGGGGAGCTAACCTCTCCCCTTTATCTTTTGATTGAAATAGAAAGGAGTGACATCATGAAGAGTCTCTATAAATATCTTTTTTATTTGTTCTTTATTGGATTTGCTGGCACACTCTGTTATGTGTTGCTTTTAACAAATGCCTTTTCACCTATCTTTGAAGCTACTACAATATTGATGGAGATTATAGTTGTTATTTTTTTAATAATCTGTATAGACCTGATTGCTTCCCCTACTGGTTCTGCTGAGGAGAATATAAAAAATGAGAATGTTAAATCAAACAATTCGTGTGAAGAGTAAATACCCTTACTTGATTCGCCCTCGAAATATTACAATTGTTAGACTATCTATTGAAATTTTTACCCTTTTACTTATCGTGTGTTCATGGCTTGCTACAATCCCATTTATTGCACGTCTAGTCTTTTCCATGTTTTTTATAAGTCTTCTTTTTTTAGTAGAGAGGTTCTTTCATTCTGATGTTATAGAAAAATTGAGAAACAAGCTCAATATCAGAGAAGCTTTGTTTTACATGTTAATTAGTTTAAATTTATATGATGATATAGATAATGAAGTAGTAGATACAGCAGTTTTATATTTTGACGTTTCTGAGGATGACAAGGTTATTATCTGTGTCCCATTATTTGGGAACCGTTATCTGAAAACCTTGAAAAATTTAGAGGAATATCTCTGTCCGACATTGGGGTTGTCCTTAATTTCTAAAAAAGAAGAGATTGATAAAATAGTATACGTGTTAGGGGAAATAGAAAAAATTGAACAATACGTCTTCAATAGTAATACATTAACAAGAGAATTTTTTGAAGATATTCCTAAGTCAATGATTAAATTATCTAATACCCAGCAATTTAGTCTAAAATCAAACAGTAACATAGGCATATATGGAAGAACGGGCACAGGGAAGACTATCGCTTTACAATGGTACTTACTTAACGCACTCGCTAAAGGTTGTGGTACTGCTAATAATACTTATTTAGGCATAGTAGATGGTAAGGGTGCTGATTTATATGCTCTTGGTAAACTTCTTCACGAAGAACTGGGAGAACAAGTGGCAGTAGGCTCTTCACCCCAAATGCTAGCAAAATTGTCAAGACAGTTTGTAGAAATTATGAACGAACGTTTTAAAATTATTGAACGAAATAGCGTGTTAAATGCAGATATATATGATTTGTGTTTAGTACCAAGCTTCCTGTTCATAGATGAACTTGCTTCCATCCGCGATAGTTGTGGTTCTAGCAAACAGGGGAAAGAACTTTGGAATGAGATTCTACAAAATTTAGGATTGATTGCCCGTAAAGGAAGGCAGGCTGGTTGTCACTTAGTATTATCCACACAAGACCCTAATGCTGAGAATATTCCAGTAGAATTGAGAAATCAAATATCGGCAGTTTTATACCTTGGAGGTCCAGGTGCTGATAGATTGAAGATGGCCTTTAGCATGTGCGAATTAGAAAACGTTCCTACAGTTTCAGATAGAAAAGGGGAGGCTCTCTTTTATGCTGATGGGCTTAATACAGTAGAGCCAGTGCTAACAATTGTGCCATTTGTTGATTTAAAAACTAAACAAGAATTTTTACAGGTAGTTAGAAATATACTGCCAAACTACTAATAACGGTATTTTTCTCTGTTGGAATAGGAATTCTTTTCAATAGAGAAAAAGAGCCAACCGACTGCATTGCAGGAGGTAAGAAAGAAAGGACTTTATCATGAAATTAAATGATTTTTTGAAACCCGAACTACTAGGCAATCGCTTCTTTGCCGTGAAAGGGTATACAGAAGTATTAGACAGAGAGACTAATAAACCCGTAGCTTTACGACTTAATGTGTCAATTCAAGATGAGAATTCTGATTTCTTTATGGAGATGATACAAGTCAAAATAAATACATTATCGCCTACTGCTTCTGTTCAAGAGATGGCGAACAACAAAACTTGTCCTGTTAGTCTTAAAGATTTAAACGTAGGGCAATTCAATGGAAATTTGTGGTTCGCTTGTTCTGATGTTTTACCTGTAACAAAATAGTTAAGTTTAGATAATATATAAAGGAGTTTTACAATGCAAACTTTTAGCTACGATGATTTTAAGAATGAAAAGGGGATTGTTTCATTTTCTGAAGCGGAACAAATCTATTCTTGTCTTCTTAATTCCTCTAATCAACTTGATAAAGAATTTCAAGAAGAATGGACTACATTTGTACTTCTATGCGTAGAGTATGCCTCTGCACGTGGTAAATGGCTCACACTCTCAAGAGAAGAGAAACTTGCCAATGATGAATCTAGAACTGTTACTCACAATAAAGTTATTTATCAACTAAAGATTTTAAAAGGTTTAGCAAGTGAACAGGGCAATGATGTTGCTTGGTTTGAACAATTTAACGATGACAGAAAACGTATTGGCGACTTTGCTTGCTATGTAGCTTATATCTATGCCTTAAATGCTCGATAGACAATTAGAGGATATTATAGCTATATATTACTCTATGTCTGATATTCATGGAAATTATTAAATAACATCTTAAGAATAATTAATTCTATTTATCTATCACCGAAACAATGTGCTATAACTTAATTCGATTCTTAGACTAATATCAAAAATAAAGAGGGGAATATATATGAAGACGTTATTAATTGGTGATTTACACTTAAAATCGCAACTGATTTTACCCATTGTTGACAAAATTATCCAAACACATAATATTAAGAGAATCATTTTTCTTGGTGATTACGTTGATTTACATGGTCAAACTAACAATATCCAACTTTATGCCAAAGACCTCACTTTTTTATACTCTTGGAAAATAGATAAAGAGCAAAACGGAATAGATGTAATTAATCTTATAGGTAATCATGATGCTTATTATTTACTGGGAGAACAAGCGCCTTTCTCAATTCAAAACCTAGAGGTCTTTTTCTCAGTTAAAGAATTGTTGCAGGATTTGAAATTACAAGTAGCTTATCAACTAGATGATTATTTAGTCAGTCACGCTGGTTTCAATCTGATATTTGACCCAAAAGAATGGCATTTTAACCTCTATACCAAAGAGCATGAAGAAGAATTAGATATTCTAGCTTATACAATAGGACCAATGCGTGGTGGGAAAGCTCTTGGGGGGTCTCCTTTATGGGCACATTTTAGAGAATTAGAACTGCTTCCCAACCAAGACTTTCCTAAACAAATTGTTGGGCATACCCCTAAAGAATCTATTGATATTTCTAAAAATGTTATTGGTATAGATACTTTTTCATTATATATTGACAAAGATAATAAATATCAATTTATTGGTAATGGAGATTTACTCGTTTATGACCAAGGACATTTTGAGGTCATTTCAACAGACTGGGCAACAGACAAAATATTAAAACAATTACCACGACTATAAATTTAATAGCTACTTCTCATCATGTACCTAAGCAAAACTGCCGACAAGCAGTCGCAAGCTGGAAGTGTGTTTAGCGGAGCGGTGCTTAGGATCACATGATAGAAGTAGGGAGGAGCTTTGCTCCTCCTAGTTTATTTATTATATAGACAATCTTTTGGCGAAAGCCAACCTAAAAGGAACTATTTTTTATGACCTCATATAATAAAAAAATAGTCCGCACTTCTTCCTATATTGAAATTTGGGAATATGAAAAGCCAATATTTTCAAAAGGAAAATCCATTTTAGATACTGATACTAAAAGCAAAGAAAAATCACAACGTAGAACATTTGATGAACTTACACCTGAAGAACAAGAACAACGTCTGAAGCGTATGAAAAAAACTCGCTTAGAAGCAAAGTGGAACTTACTCCGATTAGTCGATTGTAATTATGATGACAATACTTCATTTCTAACCCTGACCACTAAAGAAAATATTAGCGACAGAAACCACTTCAAAGACTTACTAAAAACTTTTATAAAACGCTTTAACTACCACATCTTTAATACCAAGAAAAGTAAATTAAAATATTTAACAGTATTAGAAAAGCAAAAACGTGGAGCATGGCATGCTCATATTCTGCTTTTCAGCGTTCCTTATGTACCACACCGTCAACTCTTGGAACTTTGGGGACATGGAGCAGTACGGATAAATAAAGTTGATGTAGACAGCAGAGAAAATCGCGGTCGATATGTCACAAAGTATTTTGAAAAAGGGATTGGACAAGAATTGTTGGAAAACTTCGGAAAGCAAGCCTATTTTTCATCACGCAACTTAAAAAAGCCTGATGAAGATAGATTTTATACTTATGAAGATTTTAATTATGATAGTTCAGTCGTACTATATGAAACGGAATACATTAGTAAAGTCTATAAAGACGGTCAGTATTTCGATAATCATGTAAAGTATAAGAAAATAAAACTAGATGAATAAAGGAGTAAGTTACATGATAGCAACTGTTACTAAGAATGACCTAGTTGCCCTTGGTTTCTCTGAGGGAACATCTAAACGTATTATCCGCCAAGGGAAAGAGCTACTGATAACACGAGGCTTTACAGTCTATCAGAATAAACGAATTGGTACTATACCTGCTACTATTGTAAGCGAATTACTCGGTTTTGATGTTCAAAACAGTACCCTCAAGGAGTAAAATATGGCAATTAGAAAAGGTAAAGACGGTAATTGGATAGTTGATATTAGCAACGGTTTTGACCCAATAACACTAAAGCAACGTAGAATTGTCAGAAAGGGCTATAAGACGAAAAAAGAAGCTATTGAGGCAGAACACTACTTACGAAGTGTAGAGTTAAAAGAACGCTTCTATGGGGCTAAAATAACTATCCCCATACTATATGAACTACTAAAGGAAGAAGATAGTATAAATCATCGAAAAGCAAGCTATATCAATACACAAGATAATAATTACAACAAACACATCAAAGATTATTTTTCTATGGTAGATAATGTCGGAAAACTAACCTATGAAGACATCTACCAATTTAGAGAACATCTTAGGCAAAAAGTAGCTAAAAATTCTGATAAACCGTTAAGCACAAATACTATCAACAAAATCATGATTTTACTCAAAAAAATTTTTGATGTTGGTTTGAGGAAAGGCTATTACTCCTCCAATCCAGCAAAATTGATAAAAAAGTTGCCGATTGAAAAAACAAAAATGCAATTTTGGACAGTCAAAGAATTTCAGAAGTTTTTGACACTATTTGAACCCGAAGAATACAATATCAAACTACTCTTTACTGTTCTATTCTTTACAGGGTTAAGACTTGGGGAAGCTCTTGCCCTAACATGGCAAGACATAGACTTTTCAAGTAATACAATTCATATCACGAAATCTGTCTATGTTAATAAAGGAGTAACTCATATCAGCACAACAAAAACTAAAGCAGGAACAAGAAGAATTGTCATCAATAAAAAATTAAGCCAAGAATTACAAGATTGGGAAAAGCAACAAAAACATCTATTAGAGCAATTTACCAACAATAGCCTAACATTACAAGTGTTTCAAAATAGTCCTATCACAATTACAAAAAATGCTATTGAAAAGCAGTTCAAGAAAATCATTGAACGTGATAACACACTAAAAAAGATACGTATACACGATTTGAGACACTCTCACGCTTCCCTGTTGATTAACCAAGGGGAAGATTATTTAGTAGTAAAAGAAAGACTTGGACACGCTTCTATAACGACTACAATTGATACCTACTCCCATTTGTACCCAAGCAAACAGAAAGACTTGGCTGACAAGCTAGACGAATTACTATAAAGTGATTGAGTTTCCCAAACAGAAATTATATAATCAGAACATGAACAAATCACAAGCAATAAAAGCACATGAAGTAGCTAAAAAAGCACACTTTGGACAAATTGATAGAGCAGGAATTGACTACATTAAACACCCTGAAACAGTAGCTAGTTTTGTCACAACTGATGAAGAGAAAGCTGTCGCCTATCTACATGATGTAATTGAAGATACTTCACTAACCCTACTAGACCTAAAAAAGGAAGGTTTTTCAAAAAACATTATAGAAGCCGTCGATATACTCACAAAGAAAAAAGGACAAGATTATCAATCTTATCTCAATCTAGTAAAGACAAATGAACTCGCTAGAGTTGTAAAATTGGCGGATTTACGGCATAATTCAGATTTAACCAGACTACCATTAATTACTGAAAAAGACTTAGAGAGAAATAAGAAATACAGTTCTGCTATTAGATTTTTAAGAACAAAGAAAAAAAGTTAGTAACTAAACTATAAAAATTTATAAAGAGGAAACAAAAGACAAGGCTTATAAACTTTGTCTTTATTACTATCCTGGCGGTCAGTCTCGAACTGGCACATCCTTGCAGATACTACAATTTTATTAAAATAAATAACTATAAAAAGTGAAATTTTTTATTGAGAAACTTTTAGACTAGGAGTATAATGTATCTAAAATAACTATTAGGTGGCTGTTATATGAATAATGTTGTTACTACACAAATTTCTATTCAACTTAGTCAAGAGTTAAATTCTTTATTAAATACTATTGTTGAAGAAAATAATACAACAAAGACTGACTTTATTAGACAAGCTGTTATAGAGAAAATTGAAGATATGTATGATATTAAGGTCGCTGATGAAGCTTATAAAAAATGGGTTGAATGTGGCAAAAAAGCTATCTCACATGAAGAAATGATGAGACGCTATGGCTAAATTATACGCAATATCTGATATACATGGATACTTGGATGAATTCAGAGACGCTCTCAATAAAGTAAATTTAAACCATAAAGATAATCGCCTATTTTTACTAGGAGATTATCTTGATAATGGACTTCAATCTTTTCAAGTCATTTCCAAAATAATCGAACTTGAGGAGGTTTATCCTAATCAAATTATTACTCTTCTAGGGAATCATGAAGAATGGTTTTATGATTGGTTGATTTTAGATAAACCTACTGCTTCAGCATTTCCAGAAACAATAAAAAGCTTCTTCTCTCCAGAGGAATTGAACTATATTTTTAAATCGAATGCTAACAACTTTGAAACAGGTGTTAGAAATGAAATTAAAAATAATATCAAATTCAACCCATTTATAAACTGGTTTAAAAAACGATATAGGGATGAACGCTATTATGAAACTGAAACCCAAATTTTTGTCCATGCTGGCATTGATGAAGAAGCAGGAAAGCTTTGGAAAGAACTAACGAGTTCAGAGATATTTACAAACAAATTTCCTATCACCACTGGTAGATTTCATAAAGCTATTATTTCGGGCCATATTGCTTCTTGGGAAGTAGCTAAAGATAGAAGATACCTAGGTAAGATTTACTATGATAGTAAAAGTCATTACTTTATTGATGGAGATGTAACGAATAGCAAAATAATACCTGTTCTTTGCTATGATACAATTACCCAAAAATATCACTTTCTATAACTTTCTATAACTTTTAATCATGTGCTTTAATATGAAATTAGTAATTATTAGTAACAATTCCAAAAAATTTCTTATGACATAACAAAAAGACAAGGCTTAGAAACCTTGTCTTTTCAACTATACCGGCGGCCGGGGTCGAACCGGCACGTCCTTGCGGACACTGGATTTTGA
>CAUQGR010000031.1:0-20440 GCA_963517545.1 uncultured Streptococcus sp.
AAACTTCTGATTTATCCACTCCCAAGTCTTTGGAAACAACCTCTATGAAATGAAGTGAAGTTTGAAATTGGTTGTTTGAGGCTTGATTGGTCTGGTATTTTGAAATCGTCACCAAAAGCATGGCTACCAAAGTCAAGGCCAAAATCATGACCAATTCCCGAAATTTAGTTCCCTTTTTATCTCGATAAGCCTTAAAAGCAAAAAATCCTGTGATAGCTAGGAGAACAATCCCAAAGCCAATCATAATTCCATTTTGTTGACTGATTTGGCTAAGCACATAGTCATATGAGTAAAATTTCATTTATTTTCACTCCCTTTCATATAATCATTCTTAATTATAAACGAAAGAGGGTGATTTTTCAAACCATACGTTGGGGAAATAGGCCTTTTTTTGGTATAATAAAATCTATAATCTGAATGAAAAAGGTAACTTTATGAAACTCATCTCATGGAATATTGATTCCCTCAATGCTGCCCTAACTAGTGACTCAGCTCGTGCCAAATTGTCCCAAGAAGTACTACAAACCTTGGTCGCCGAAAATGCTGATATCATCGCTATCCAAGAAACCAAGCTTTCTGCCAAAGGGCCTACTAAAAAACATCTTGAGATTTTAGAAGAACTCTTCCCAGGCTACGAAAACACGTGGCGTTCTTCTCAAGAACCTGCCCGTAAAGGCTATGCCGGAACCATGTTCCTCTATAAGAAAGAACTTACGCCCACTGTCACTTTTCCAGAAATCGGTGCCCCTTCTACCATGGACTTGGAAGGTCGTATCATCACTCTAGAATTTGATAAATTTTTCGTTACCCAAGTTTACACTCCAAACGCCGGCGACGGCCTCAAACGCTTGGAAGAACGTCAAGTCTGGGATGTCAAATATGCTGAGTACTTGGCTGAACTAGACAAAGAAAAACCAGTCCTTGCGACCGGTGACTACAACGTAGCCCACAATGAAATCGACCTTGCAAATCCTGCTAGCAACCGCCGTTCACCTGGATTTACCGACGAGGAACGTGCTGGATTTACCAACCTCTTGGCAACTGGATTTACTGATACCTTCCGCCACATTCACGGCGATGTTCCAGAACGCTACACTTGGTGGGCACAGCGCAGCAAGACTTCTAAAATCAACAATACAGGCTGGAGAATCGACTACTGGCTCACAAGTAACCGCATCGCTGACAAGGTGACCAAGTCCGATATGATCGACTCAGGAGCTCGCCAAGACCACACACCCATTGTCATGGAGATTGAACTCTAAGGAGAAAACGAATGGACTATCAACCTGTCATTCCTGAATTTGTAGTATCTGACATCGAAAAATCACGCCACTTCTACTGCGACCTGCTGGGATTCTCTGTCGAATACGAGCGTCCAGAGGAGAAATTTCTCTTCCTCTCGCTTGAAGACTGCCAACTTATGCTAGAAGAAGGCAGCACAGAAGAATTAGCCCAACTAACCTATCCTTTCGGGCGCGGTGTCAATATTTCCTTTGGCATTGAAGATGTCCCTCAGCTCCACCAAAAACTGCTGGAAGCTGACTATCCTATCCATCGTCCGCTGACCAAAAGAGAATTTCGAGTGGGAGATAGCTTTATTTACCCTCACGAATTTGCAGTTTTGGATCCAGATGGCTATTTTTTAAGATTTAGCGAATAGAAAAAATCTTTCAAATCAGAAAAAGGCATATTGTCAGGTCTTGAAGAATCTTGATAATATGTCTTTTATGATGACAAATACTTCTAAATGTTAGCCTATAATTGAGAATTTTCCCATTTCTTCTTCGATTTGTTCGTTTTTTATCTCAAAACACTAACAAAACATTTGATTTATAAAGTTATTTAGTATAAAATAAAAACATTGGCACAAGCCTATTTAAAATTAAATATCGTTTTACTTGTTTATGTCGTGAATTGGCACGACGTTTCTACAAGGTGCCGGAACACCTAACAATAAGTAAGTCAGCTTGAGGTATGGTATTTTTCGCCATGCCTATTTTGGGGACTTGCTTAGAGATTAAGTAGGTCTTTTTTCTATCAGTTTTACTGGATAGAAATCTGAAACAAGGAAATTTATTGGCTTTTAGACTTTAGGAGGTCTTATGAAATTATTAGAAGAGCGCATCCTCGAGGACGGGCATATCTTGGGTGATAACATCCTCAAGGTGGATTCCTTTTTAACCCACCAAGTTGACTTTAGCTTGATGCGAGAGATTGGTAAGGTTTTTGCGGAAAAATTCGCTACTGCTGGCATTACCAAGGTCGTGACCATTGAAGCTTCAGGCATTGCCCCAGCCCTTTTTACTGCCGAAGCCTTAAACGTTCCCATGATTTTCGCCAAAAAAGCTAAAAACATCACCATGAACGAAGGCATCTTAACTGCTGAGGTTTACTCCTTTACCAAGCAGGTGACCAGCACAGTTTCCATCGCTGGGAAATTCCTTTCATCAGAGGACAAGGTTTTGATTATCGACGATTTCCTTGCTAACGGCCAAGCTGCTAAAGGCTTGATTCAAATCATCGAACAGGCCGGTGCCACAGTCGAAGCTATCGGTATCGTGATTGAAAAATCCTTCCAAGATGGTCGTGATTTGCTTGAAAAAGCAGGCTACCCAGTACTTTCACTGGCTCGCTTGGATCGTTTTGAAAATGGTCAGGTCGTATTTAAGGAGGCAGATCTCTAATGCAAACTCAAGAAAAACACTCTCAAGCTGCCATTCTTGGCTTGCAGCACTTACTTGCCATGTACTCAGGATCTATCCTGGTTCCCATCATGATTGCGACAGCTCTTGGCTATTCAGCTGAGCAGTTGACCTACCTGATTTCCACAGATATCTTCATGTGTGGGGTGGCAACTTTCCTCCAACTCCAACTCAACAAATACTTTGGGATTGGACTCCCAGTCGTTCTTGGAGTCGCCTTTCAGTCGGTCGCTCCCTTGATTATGATTGGGCAAAGCCATGGCAGTGGTGCTATGTTTGGTGCCCTTATCGCATCAGGGATTTACGTGGTTCTTGTTTCAGGCATCTTCTCAAAAGTAGCCAATCTCTTCCCATCTATCGTAACAGGATCTGTTATTACCACTATTGGTTTAACCTTGATTCCTGTCGCTATTGGAAATATGGGAAATAACGTTCCAGAGCCAACTGGTCAAAGTCTCTTACTTGCAGCTATCACTGTTCTGATTATCCTCTTGATCAACATCTTTACCAAAGGATTTATCAAATCTATCTCCATTTTGATTGGACTGGTTGTCGGAACTGCCATCGCTGCTAGCATGGGCTTGGTGGACTTCTCTCCTGTTGCAGCAGCACCGCTTGTCCATGTCCCAACTCCACTCTACTTTGGAATGCCAACCTTTGAAATCTCATCTATTGTCATGATGTGTATCATCGCAACGGTGTCTATGGTTGAGTCAACTGGTGTTTACCTAGCCTTGTCTGATATCACAAAGGATCCAATCGACAGCACGCGCCTGCGCAACGGTTACCGCGCAGAAGGTTTGGCCGTACTTCTCGGAGGAATCTTTAACACCTTCCCTTACACAGGATTTTCACAAAACGTTGGTTTGGTTAAATTATCAGGTATCAAGACTCGCCTGCCAATCTACTACGCAGCTGGTTTCCTGGTTCTCCTTGGACTCCTTCCTAAGTTTGGCGCCCTTGCTCAAATCATTCCGAGCCCTGTCCTTGGTGGTGCCATGCTAGTGATGTTTGGATTCGTATCGATTCAAGGAATGCAAATCCTCGCCCGTGTTGACTTTGCTAACAATGAACATAACTTCCTTATCGCAGCTGTATCAATTGCTGCAGGTGTCGGACTCAATAACAGTAATCTCTTCATCAGCATGCCGACAGCCTTCCAAATGTTCTTCTCAAACGGAATTGTCGTAGCTAGCCTACTGGCTATTGTCCTCAATGCAGTATTAAATCATAAAAAGAAATAAGAAAAAGAGGTGTGAGCCTCTTTTTTGTTTGTATCTAATGAATAATTATAGTAAAAATAAATCCGCTAAAAATCCTTCTCTTAACATCTCTAAATTGAATACATTCGTAATGTGACTAAATGCTTCTGCTAGTGGTAAGTGTGCTGTTTTCCATCCTTGACCATCAGTAACCCAAACAAATTCAACATCGTCATCTGAAGTAATAACAAATTGACTGAGTTCAGTAAACTCTCCAGCAACCGCTTTTAATTTACTTCCTCCTCCGCCATAGTAATTCGTTTCAATCAACCAAACCTTATGTTTTTCTCGGGAATAAACTGCAACATCAAATCTTCTCTCAGACTTATCAACAGGTACTTTAATCCCCCACTTATCTTTAATATATTGAGCTGTAGCTTGAGCTTTCCAATCCAATTTTTGTTCCTGAGAAATTTTTGCTACGTGTCTCTCTAAAATTCCCTCCATGGTTGTCCCACTTCGGTTTTTTCGTGCATTGCTATCTAATCCAGTCTCTACTCCATAAACATAATCAACTAATGAACGATTAGCATGTTGTTGTAAAAAATTTAGTAAACCAGATTGCTCAATAAATTTCATGTAATCATCTATTCTACTAGTGTCTATCGTTTTGAAATCCAATTGCTCAAAAGACATATTATCGTTTTCATCTATTGTTAAAACATCCAAAACTTTATCTCGACTTGCAATCAGACTAGGAATTGCTTTTAACAAATTGGGTTGTTTAGTGAATAGGTGTAATGCGTCTGAATAGATATCATCTTTACCAATTAAGTAGTTTAAAGTATTCAACTCTAGTTCATACTTCTTTGTCTCACGATCCACTTTCTCCCAATTTACATAATAATCAGGAGTACGGTTGGTTACAGAAAGAGTATTTAAAAATTGTTTCAAACGCTCTTCATGTGAAAAATTAATATATTTTTGTAAGTTCATTACCGACACTCCTTACACCAAGATTGATTTCTAATATTATCATTCCCCATATTACGGTATCCAAAATCATCAATTGACTTTTCTTCACCACAATGAGGACAAACTCTTCTCAATACACCATCAATATAATCATCTGCGTTAATCGTAACCTTTAC
Organism: uncultured Streptococcus sp.; assembly: GCA_963517545.1. Classification (GTDB taxonomy): domain Bacteria; phylum Bacillota; class Bacilli; order Lactobacillales; family Streptococcaceae; genus Streptococcus. The sequence goes on from CAUQGR010000031.1 coordinate 5,056, forward strand.
CATAAATAATCTTTCCTTTTAAAAATAATTTTTTTCAACATCTAATTCAATACGGTCTTTCTCAATCTCATTTGTAAAGTACCATCTATCTATTTCTTTCTTATGAATAAACTTAGCACCATTTTTAAACGAATTTGATTCAAGTAACCTTTTTAATTCTCTTTCATTACCAAATAAAACTTCTACATATCTACCAAAGCAGTCCGCTCGTCCCCTGTAATACCAATGTCCTGAAATTTTAGGATAGTTGAATTCCTCTATTATAGCTATATAACTAATTATATTAATTAATTCCTGAAAAGTATACTTTCCTATACTATCTAATTCGTTTAATACTACATTTAGGTCATTTACTCCTTTTTTCAAGGTATCATCAGTTAAAATATCACTTCCTACTCTACATATATTTGTCAATTTTCCATTATAAATAAAATATTCTTTTAAACAAATATCAAAACTTGTTAAAGGATACTTTGCTATAGTTTTCAGAAAAATATAAAGAATATTCTTTACTAAACTTATTCCATTTTCTGTTTCTGAATATTTTCTTATAATTTCATTGCAAATTGTTTCAAATGTTACATCTTCATTTTCATACTGAATTAAACAATCATATGAATTTCTGTTCAAATGTCTAATTGTATCTGATGCTTTAGCTTTAAAACCATAATATTTCAAAATAATACCTTGTGGTGTCTCCAAAATCTTTGATTTGGGTGGTTCGTGCATTTGAATGGCCTTTGTAAATCCCCCTTCTTCTAATTTTTGAATTAAATCATTTCCAAACTCTTTATATGTCGTATACTCACCTGTTTGAAGCATAAAATTCTCTCTCAATTCTATGTTTAGCTATTTCCAGATATTCTTTTTCAGCATCAATACCTATAAATCTTCTACCTAAGCGCTTAGCAACAACACCCGTAGTGCCACTGCCAACAAATGGATCTAAAATATAGTCCCCTTCTTTAGTAGAAGCCAAAATTATACGTTCCAATAAATATTCTGGTTTTTGTGTTGGATGCTTGCCAGCCCATTTCTCAGCTTTTTTCGTCAAAGCACCTGTCCAAACATCTTTCATTTGCTTACCATCATTTAGCTCTTTCATCAAATCGTAATTGTAATAATGACGAGCTTTTTTATCATTTTTTCTTGCCCATAAAATAGTTTCAGTAGAATGAGTGAAATAACGACAGGATAAATTAGGTGCAGGGTTTGTTTTCTGCCAAGTAATGTTATTTAGAATTTTAAAACCTTCTTGCTCTAATGCCATTCCAACTGAGTAAATATTATGCAAACTCCCTGAAATCCAAATAGTCCCATTAGGCTTCAAAACTTCTTTTGCTAGGCGAATCCATTTACGATTAAACTCATGTTTTTCTTCGAATGAAGAAATTTTATCCCAATCTCCTTTATCAACAGAAACAACTTGTCCCCCAGAGTTAGATATTCCCCCATTACTTAAAAAATATGGTGGGTCAGCAAAGATCATATCCATACTTTCTGGTTTCATTTTCGATAATAACTTAAACGTATCTGCATGAACAAGAATCATTTTATCTTTATTATAGTATGGTTTTGTCATTAAAACACCTCCATACTTATATTCGTTATTTTTCATAATTTGTGACTATAATTTCAGAAATTTTTCCTCTACTCGAAGATTTTGCTCCATTAGTTCGAGTAGCTTCAACATAATGGATATTAAAATCTCGATACAACTCCTCTACCAAAAAACTAGAGGAGTTTGATAACATAACATAAGCCCCTATATCACTCAATTTCTTAAAGGTATCTCTTAATCTTACTTGATCAGCATAAGAAAATCCCTCGTGAGTGTAGGAAGTAAAGGCACTTGTCTCTGACAATGGAATATACGGGGGATCAAAATATACAAAATCTCCTGGTTGAACATCCAAAACAGCCTTTTCAAAATCTCCTTTTTTAACTTCTATTTGATTATTATTCAGATAAGTTGAAATAGCAGATATCAATTCCTCATCAACAATTTTAGGATTCTTATAACGTCCATATGGAACATTAAATTGGTTCTTAGAATTCACACGATATAGACCATTAAAGTCCACTCTCAACATATATAGAATACGTGCAGCTCTTTGTACTTCGGACATCATATCTATTCTTTCATCACGATCAGCAGAACGTAAATCTAAATAATATTCTTTTGAATTATATTCCTGATGAACTTTCAAAATTTCAATCAATTCTTGAGGATTGTCCTTAATTTGTTGATAGCAATTTATTAGTTCAGCGTTAAAATCATTAATAACTGCATCTTTAGGAGCTAAATCAAAAAATAAAGCTCCACCTCCAACAAAAGGTTCGAAATACCTGTTATAGGTTTTAGGCATTAATTCTCTAATAACAGGCAATAATTGTCTTTTACCTCCTGTCCATTTCGTGAACGGTTGTAAAGCAACTTCCTTCATTTCTTTTATCTTCATGCTTCTAATTATACCATAGAAATTAAAACACAACTCTTGTATTTTCTACCACATTACTAAATTTTCTATTTTAGAATTAAATCATATCAATACCAAAAAACGAGTAAGGCAAATTTTATAAATTCCAAAATCCACCTCACTCTATTAAATTACTCTTTATATCCTCACCTGTCTGTCTTCAGACCGCTGGCCTGTGACAAACATGGTAAAGGTTGCTTTGCAGACATTTCTGCCTTCTTGATTGGTAATGTCCACATCCACGACACAGGTTGTGCGACCTTGATGGACACATTCTCCTTTAATGGTCAGCACATCGTCGAGTTTTCCTGCCTTGAGGTAGTTGATAGAGGATTGAAGTGTCACCCCATCAAGTCCCAGCGAGATAACCACCAAACCACTAATCTGGTCACAAAGGGTAAAAAGATAGCCACCATGGGCATTGCCATAGTAGTTGAGCGACGAATCCACTACTTTGGTCGTCACCACAACGTGACCATCTCTCATTTTTTCAATTTCGTAATTTTCAAAGGCAGATATAGCGTCAAAATGAAAGTCTTTCATCGTTTCCTCCTGATATTTCAAACGACACTATGATACTACTTTTTATAGGACTGTGCAAGGAGAAAGCTCCTAGTCTGGCAAAATTCCGACCTGCTCTACAAAGCGCATAAAGGCTGCCTGTCCTTGTTCCGTCTGCTTGTAAACCCCTGCGTCCTCCAAAACACGCGCAAAGATAGCACCAACAGAGGCCTTGACGATTTCAAGGGCTTTTTCTTTATCCGTTAGATCTGGATGTTGGACTTTGAGTTGGTCTGCCCATTCCTGATGATAAGAGGCAACTGTATCCCCATCTCCCACGAGATAGCTAGCGACTTGCTCTACTTCTGCTTTCAGACGTGGTGGCAAAATAGCCAAGCCCATAACCTCAATCAAGCCGATATTTTCCTTCTTGATATGTTGGACATCCTTGTGGGGATGATAGATACCATCAGGATGCTCTGCTGAAGTCTGATTGTCTCGCAAGACCAAGTCCAACTCAAACTGTCCATCGCGTTTACGAGCAATCGGTGTAATGGTGTGATGCGGTGTCCCGTCTGTCTCTGCCAAAATCTGCACTTCAGGGTCTGAATATTGCCGCCATTCCTGCAAAACTTTATCAGCCAAGTTAATCAAATCCTCTTTAGAATCCGAGGTCAAACGTAGTACTGACATGGGCCACTTGACAATCCCTGCCTTTACCTGCTCAAAACCAGTAAAAGAGAAAGTCTTTTGCAGAGGAGCCAATTCCATAGGAAATATGTGACGGCCTCCCTGATAGTGATCATGAGTTAGAATAGATCCCCCCACAATCGGCAAGTCGGCATTAGAGCCTGCAAAATATCCTGGAAACTGCTCTACGATCGCTAGCAGACGCTCAAAACTCTGACGACTGATAGCCATGGGACGATGCTGACCATCTAAAAAGATACAGTGCTCATTAAAATAAGCATAGGGCGAATACTGGAAGCCCCACTCCTGACCAGCCATTTCAAAACGGATAATGCGGTGATTGCTGCGAGCTGGATGGTTGACCCGACCATGGTAGCCTTCGTTCTCTATACAAAGCTGACACTGAGGATAATTGCTAGCTTGCACCAACTTGGCTGCCGCAATCTCTTTCGGATCCTTTTCAGGTTTAGAGAGGTTAATGGTAATCTCAAGTTCTCCGTAATCAGATGGAACACGATAAGCAATATTCTTAGCAATAGCCTTGAGTTTAATGTAGTCATTTTTCTGGCTAAGTTGGTAAAAATCCGCTATCGCCTGCTCAGGAGAGTGGGCATAGGTTTCCCAGAAGTCACGATTGACCTGACTCGGACAAGGGGTCACCAAGTCCATTAGTTCAGCACCAAGAATTTCACGCGCAGTCTGACTATCTTCAATCGTCTCTAATCGAACCGCCTCCTCAACCAGCTGATCCTTGAGGTCAATCAATTCATCCAGATCGGTCTCAACTTCCAAAACACCGTCTCCCACTCGTGCCAAGACACGATTGGTCAGGTAGATTCGATCCATTTCCTCAAAGGTACTTTCTTCAATGACATGTGTTACAAATTTATCTACTAAGGTCACAATAGAGCCTCCTTTTGACTAGTCAAGGACGCGAGTGCCACCTGCAACTTCGGCGATATAGAAGCTTGGAGCGTAGCCAACTACTTCCTCGTAGTGTTTTCCAACAGCTTCCTTAAAGCCATCAACAGTGTCTTTTTGCACCAAGGCAATGGCACATCCGCCAAAACCTGCCCCTGTCATGCGAGCACCGAGAACTCCTTCTTGATCCCAAGCTGTGTGAACAAGAGTATCCAATTCCAAGCCAGTTACTTCATAATCATGCTCCAGAGAAACGTGAGAAGCATTCATCAAACGACCAAAGGTTTCCAAATCACCTGCCTGAAGGGCTGCTTGAGCTTTGAGGGTACGTTGGTTCTCAAGCACAGCATGGCGAGCACGTTTCAAACGATTTTCATCTTTAATCAGGTAGCTATATTGATCAAAGGCCCACTCGTCTAATTCACCCAGGGTCTGGATATCTAAGGCAACTTGCAACTCTTCCACTGCTTTTTCACACTCAGCACGGCGTTCATTATATTTAGAATCCGCCAGTTCACGACGTTTGTTAGTGTTCATGATAACAACGACATTGTCCTTCAAATCAAGTGGCACCAAGTCATACTCTAAAGTGTTAGTATCTAAGTAAATAGCACGTTGGTCTGCACCCATACCGATAGCAAATTGGTCCATAATGCCAGAGTTGACTCCGATAAAGTTGTTTTCTGTTTGTTTTCCGATTTTAACCAAATCCAAACGGTCTAATTTTAAATCAAAGAGATGCTCTGCCACAACCCCTGTCAAAAGTTCCAAGGATGCTGAAGAAGACAAGCCAGCACCATTTGGGATATTGCCATAAACATAAAAATCAAAACCTTTATCAATCACGTGCCCAGCTTCTTGCAAGAAATGAAGAACTCCTTTTGGATAATTGGTCCAGTTGTGCTCTTTTTCAAACTTGAGATCAGCGAGAGGCACTTCGATAATGCCCTTGTCCTCAAAGTTAGCTGAGTAGAAACGCAAGACTTGGTCATCACGTTTGCGAGTCGCCCCATAAGTTCCCAAGGAAATAGCAGCAGGAAAAACGTGCCCACCGTTGTAGTCTGTGTGCTCACCAATCAAGTTGATACGGCCTGGTGAAAAGAAAGTTTGGTCTGCATCTTGACCAAAAACAGCAAGAAAGTCTTTACGAAGAGCTTCAGCAGTAAGATCTTGTGTCATATGATTTCTCCTTTGAAAATCTCGTTAAGTCGCCTTAACGTGTAATCGTTTTCTTCTATTGTATCCAAGGGATTTCCCAAGGTCAATCCTTTTTACTAAAAATTTACTAAACTATCAGTAAAAAAGCAGAAAAATATGATATACTAACCTTAAAGAAGGAGGATTTATGGCTACCTTAAAAGACATTGCACAGCTAGCCTCTGTCTCTATCGCGACCGTATCCCGTGTCCTCAACCGCGACCAGAGCCTATCTGTTACAGAAGAAACCAGACACCGTATTTTAACCGTTGCTGAAGAGCTGGGCTACACCAAACACCTCAAGACAGGCGAGTCCCACAAACCCAAGCAAAAGATTGCCATTATCCAATGGGTCAGCGAACAAGGGGAGCTGGACGACCTCTACTACTACCAGATTCGCCTAGGCATAGAAAAAAGAGCCCAAGAACTGGACTATGATATCTTGCGCTATTTTAATGACCATCCTTTTACCCTAAGCGAGGAAGTGATTGGGATTCTCTGCATCGGAAAATTTAGTCGAGCTCAGATTTCTGCCTTTGAAGAATACCAAAAGCCTCTTGTCTTTCTAGACAGTGATACTCTTTCACTAGGACATACCTGCATTATCACGGACTTTTACACTGCCATGAAACAGGTTGTCGATTATTTCCTCAGCCAAGGGTTGAATCGTATCGGAATTTTAACCGGCCTTGAGGAAACAACTGACCAAGAAGAAATCATTCAGGACAAGCGACTGGAAAATTTTAAGAACTACAGTCAAACAAAAGGAATCTATCATGATGAACTGGTCTTTCAAGGAAGCTTTACTGCCCAGTCTGGCTATGACTTAATGAAAGAGGCCATTCAGAACTTGGGAGACCAACTCCCGCCAGCCTTTTTCGCAGCCAGCGATAGTTTAGCTATCGGTGCCCTCCGTGCCCTCCAAGAAGCTGGAATCAGCCTGCCAGACCGCGTCAGTCTTATTTCCTTTAACGACACCAGTCTGACCAAGCAAGTCTATCCTCCCCTCTCTAGCATCACTGTCTATACCGAAGAAATGGGCCGAGCAGGTATGGATATTCTTAACAAGGAAGTACTCCACGGTCGCAAAATCCCTAGCCTTACTATGCTGGGAACCAGACTGACTCTAAGAGAAAGTACAAGGAATGATTAGGATTACAAAACTACCTCTAGCAAGGCTGTTTCTCTAATAATCTCTATGATTCCGCTCCAACTCACACCTTTCGCTTATGTGCTTGGTGACTTTCTAGATCAACATCAACTTCAATGGTAATATTTTGAAAGCCACAATCTTTGAGGAAAATTCGAATAGATTCTTTACAAGTTTCCATATGCTCCATCTCTTTTAAACAAACATGGACAATGGCATTTTTTTCCAAACCATCCATAGTCCAGAGATTAAGCTGATTAAGGCTGGCCACATTGTCCAATTGCTCTAAGCCACTCTTTACTTGCTTGATATCAATACCTTCTGGCACAGCATCCAAGAAAATCTTGAGCGTAGACCAAAAACGGGGAAGGGCTTTTGAAAGAATAAAGAAAGAAATGACAAGGGACAAAAGCGGATCTAGGATATACCAGTCCGTAAATCGAAGAACAATGGCCATCAGAATTACAGCCAACCACCCTAGGGTATCTTCCAGAAAATGCAGACTTAGAATAGACTCATTCTTTGTCTTTCCCTTACCAACCACTAGACTGGCTAACACATTGATAGTAATCGCAATAATTCCTAACCAGAGAATCCCCTCGTCATTGACTGGTTGTGGATGAAAGATCTTCGTGACATTTTCCAAAATGACTAGAACAGATCCTGTCATGAGTATTATCGCTGTTACCAAGGCTCCTAGCAGACTAAACCGCTTATAGCCCAAGGTGTACTGATTATCTTCTTCACGATTAGAGATGGTTTCTAGAAAAGCTGATATTCCAATTGCAATCGCATCTCCCAAGTCGTGCACAGAGTCAGCAAGAACAGCGCTCGAACCAAATACTCCACCTGCAATAAACTCGACAATGGCATAAGTAAAATTTAAGAAAAAAGCTAGCCAAACAGCATATTTTGCCTTCATATTTCTCATTCCTTTGTTATAATAGATTCATGAACACTTTGTTCATTATTATTATCCACTAAAACTCAAAGAAAGGATAGAAGCAAAGCGTCAGCTTTATTCAGTTCTGAACAATTTGCCTCAAGTGTCCATATGACTAAGATTGACCGCCGTATCAGTAAAACAAAAAAAGCCATCTATCAAGCTTTTCTACAACTTTTGAACGCTAAGGGATATGAGGCAACTACTGTTCAGGATATCATTGATCTCGCAGATGTGGGACGCTCCACCTTTTACTGCCACTATGAGAGCAAGGAGCTTCTTCTGGACCAGCTCTGTCGCTACCTCTTCCATCACCTCTTTGAAAGAGAGCAAGCCATTTCAACCGAAGATTACCTCGCCCACCTCTTTCTACATTTTCAGAAAAACCAAGACCATATCACTAGTTTGCTATTCTCCAAAAATGACTACTTCCTCCGTCAACTCCAGAAAGAGCTGGAGCACCATGTCTATCCCATGCTGGCTGATGAGTTGAAAGAAGCTCACCCAGGTCTGCCTGCTTCTTATCTCCAACACTTAGTTGTAACCAACTTTATCGAGACATTGATCTGGTGGCTCAAAAAAGGGCAAGACTTCACAGAACAGGAAATTGTCCAGTTTTATCTAGACCTTCTCATTCCTAAAAATTGAATACAGAGTAGAACTCAGTTACCTTATTTCTAGGCTACTGAGTTTTTTAGAATGAATTCAATCTTAGATAGTACAACACGACTTCTAAAATATTGTTATAGATTGATTTGAATTCCAACATCAATTTGTTACATTCTTGTTTCATTCCATTTTATATCTTTTTATCAATGAAAAATACCCAGACGACATGTCTGAGCATTCTTCTATATAGACATTTAACCAAGTTAAGTTTAGATTTTCAAGCTATTTCTTCAACAAACCTTGTTCTTGGAGAAACTCCTTGGCTACTTGTTCTGCTGACTTGCCTTCAACACCGACTTGATAGTTGAGCTGGCTCATCTGACTTTCAGTAATTTTGCCAGCCAATTTATTGAGAACTTTCTCCAACTCAGGATGCTTCTTGAGAAGAGCTTCTTTCATGAGTGGCGCTCCTTGATATGGTGGGAAGAGTTGCTTGTCATCTTCCAAGACCTGCAAATCATAACGCGCCAACTCTGCATCAGTCGAATAGGCATCCGTGATTTGAATATCACCTGACTGAATCGCCTGATAGCGAAGGGCTGGCTCCATGGTCGCTACATTGAGATTGAGACCATACATTGATTGCAAGCCCTTATTGCCATCTTCACGGTCATTAAATTCGAGAGTAAAGCCTGCCTTCAACTGTCCTTCCACTTTTTTCAAGTCCGAAATGGTCTTCAAGCCATATTCTTGAGCAATCTTTTTCGGAACAGCTACAGCGTAGGTATTTTGATAAGACATGGGTTTGAGATAGGCTAGATGATCCTGTTTGGCAATACCATCACGCGCCACCTGATAAACCTGCTCTGGCTCATGACTCACTTTAGGTGATGGTTGAAGCAAACTTTCAGTCACCGTACCAGTAAATTCAGGATAGATGTCAATATCGCCTTTTTTCAGAGCTTCATATAGGAAACTTGTTTTCCCAAAATTCGGTTTAACAGTCGCAGTCATACTGGTATTTTCTTCAATTAGCAACTTATACATATTGGCCAAAATTTCTGGTTCTGGTCCCAATTTCCCAGCAATAACCAAGTTTTCTTTCTCTTTTTGAGCCAAAAGAGCTGGACTATAAGACAAACCGAGCAATATGGTCACCAAGGCAAAACCAGAAAAAATCGTCCGCAATTTTGCTTTTTCCATCACTTTTAGTAGGAAGTTAAAGGCAATGGCAAGCACTGCAGAAGAAAGGGCCCCAATCAAAATCAGACTGGCATTATTACGGTCAATTCCCAAAAGGATAAAGGAACCCAGCCCCCCTGCACCAATCAAGGCCGCCAAGGTTGCCGTACCGATAATCAAGACAGCTGCCGTGCGAATCCCAGACATAATGACAGGCATGGCAAGTGGAATTTCAAACTTCTTGAGTCGCTCCCATCTAGTCATCCCAAAGGCAATCCCAGCCTCCTGCAGACTTGGATCAATTCCCTTGAGTCCAGTGATGGTATTTTGTAAAATCGGAAAAATCGCATAGATCACTAGAGCTGTCAAAGCAGGCAAGGTTCCAATTCCCATCAAGGGAATAAAGAGCCCTAACAAGGCTAGAGACGGAATGGTCTGGAAAATCCCTGCAATCTGCAAGACCCAGTCCGCCAACTTCTCATGATAGCGAAGATAAATAGCCAAGGGAATCGCAAGCAAAATAGCTAGTAACAAGGTCAAAAGTGACAACTGCAAATGTTGAGATAAAGCTGTCAACCAATCACTAAAACGATCTTGAAAAGTTGCAATTAAATTAGTCATGAAGGCTACCTCCAAACAAGTCTGCTACAAAATCTGTCGCAGGAGCTTTTAAAATGGTCGCAGGGTTCGCTACCTGACGAATCTCTCCATCCTGCAAAACAGCAATACGGTCCGCCAACTTCAAGGCCTCGTCCGTATCATGGGTCACAAAAATCGTTGTCATCCCAAACTCTTTATGCAATTCTTTAGTCAGAACCTGCAACTGTTTTCTCGAAATAGCATCCAAGGCTGAAAAAGGTTCATCCATGAGGAGAATCTTAGGCTGACCAATCATAGCACGAACAATTCCAACCCGTTGCTGTTCTCCACCAGATAATTCACTAGGCAAACGATGCCCATACTCAGCTACTGGTAAACCAACCTTAGCCAAAAGCTCTTCTGTTTTCTGAGCAATTTCTTCCTTAGTCCAGCCCTTCATCTCAGGAATCAGGGCAATATTTTCCGCGACCGTTAGATTAGGAAAGAGAGCAATAGCCTGTAAAACATAACCAGTAGAAAGACGAAGTTCACGCTCATCATAGTCTTTGATGCGCTTGCCATCCATATAAATATTTCCATCAGTTGGTTCCAAGAGACGGTTGACCATCTTGATCATGGTCGTCTTACCTGAGCCAGATGGCCCAACTAAAACCATAAACTCGCCATTATCAATTCGTAAATTGACATCTCTCAAGACATCTTTTTCTGTGTAGCGCAAGGCTACATTTTTGTATTCAATCATTCTGTATCCTCAATTTAAAACTTCCCTCTATTGGTCAAGTCTTCTACCTTAGGCATGACTTCCTTATTATCCCAATGCTCCACAATTTTCCCGTTTTCTAGACGGAAGATATCGTACTGGGCATAGGCAACTCCATCAATCTGAGTCTGACCATAGCTAACCACATTGTTTCCTTGTCCTAAGAGTTGGAAAACAAAGTCAAAAGTGGCCTTTACTTATAAACAGCTAATTTGCTCCATTTTAATCCTCATTTTCCTCCTCTTTCAGATTAGCCAAAATTCTTTCTTGAAAGGCTTCAAACTGACGAATTTCTTCCTCTGAAAATCCTTTGTAAAAGATCGTATCCAATTTCTGACTGACACGATGTCCCACTTCTTGCTGGGACTGCCCCAAATCTGTTAAAACTAGATACTTCTTACGCTTGTCTTCTCCACATGGACTAACAGTTACAAGATTTTGTTCCTCAAGCTTTTTTATCATAGTCGTCAGCGTATTATTAGCAAGACCAGTCGCAAGCGCAATATCTGTCGCAGTTGCACAGCCTGTTTCACTATTCCATAAAACCGCTAAAATCTTCCCCTGCTCACTCCTATAAAGAGCTTCAGGGTCTTGGCTCAGTAACTTTTGAAAAATTCGCCCATTCAGCAAACGAATATGATGGGCTAGCAAATGACTATCTTTCATAACACCTCCAGTTTATTTCGATATAGAAATGAATAAAATAATTGTAACACTCATTATTCCAACTGTCAACTATTTCGGTTTAGAAATAATTTTTCCCAGTAAAAAAATCTCCCACCCAAGGTAGAAGATTCTAATCTTATAAACTTAATCCGTCATGTCCGATACCAACGTTCGATGTTCCAATGGAACACTGCACATAACTAGCAAGAAAATGAAACCTGACTGAATCCAGAAGAGAGCCAAGTCAAAGATTCCGTGCACAGCAACCACTGTAAGGAAAGACAGATAAAGACCGATAATCGGACGTTTCCCCGACTCCTGACTCATATCCATCATCAAGCGAACAGGAGCAACAGAAGACAAAACTAATAAAATGGTCCCCACAATTCCGTAACTCAGAATCGTATCAATATAAAGACTGTGAGCATGTTCATGATAAGGAGCATTTATCCGAGGATACGAGTGCATGTAGGTCAATGGCCCTTCACCCCAGAAAGGATTTTGCTTAAATAAGGCCATCCCAGCATCCCAGATAGAAATGCGTTCTTCCATAGAAGAGTCTAAAGTCCCCATCCGAACTCCCAAATCACTAGAAAAGAGGAAGCTCAAGCCAATCGCAAAGACCCCAATACTAAGCCAAAAGGCCTTCCAGTTTTTAATGGTCGTAAAGAGATAAATAATGGCTCCAGCGATAATAGCAGGAAAGGCAGTTCGATTTTGCGTAAAGTTCAAACCAAAGAGATTCACAAAGCCTGCAATCACACAGAATACTTTCAACCAATTCAACTTGGTCGTTGTAAACAGATAGAAGGCAATCATGATACAGAAACAACAAATAATTCCATAATAATTAGGGTTAAAGAAGGTCACTTCTGCACGATTCTGATGCCACACCTGCATATTGGGTGAAAGAAAAGCATAGTTGAATTTCTTCACAATTTGGAAATGCTCTAAACTCGCAAAAGCAGCTGACAAGACGCTACCAAACAAGACGAGCTGCAAAATCAATCGAAAGAATTTATGTGATAAAATCGACTGATAGTGCAAAAAGAAAACAGTAAATAGAAAAATTCCTACTGAAGCCACAACTCCCATCCAATTTTGTGCAAAAACGGATATAACAGTACTATAGCCAAGAAAAAGAAGCAGCATCGGATGCTCCCCCATTCTCTGAAGAATACTTTTCATGTCTCCTGTAAAAATCAAACTGATAATATATAAACAGAATACAACTACAAAAAGATAAAAGGGTAAAAAGATACTCAGGATAATTCCCAATAAAATTAGCTCTTTACTAGACAACCCTTTCAGCTTTTCAATAAAGCCTATTGATTTCAAAATGAATCCTTTCTCTCCAAATCAGCTGATTCAGATAATAGTAAGCTATCCTATATTGTACCACTTTTTTAGCAATTTGAAAATAAAGGAAACGCTTCCCTAGGTAAAAAAGCAGGCAAAATACTGAGATTTCACAACTCAAACTTAATGACTAGATTCACTCTAAAAAATCGTGCCGAAAATAATAGGTATATGTTAAAATAATAGTAATAAAATAAAGATTAGAAACAACTATCCAAACTATATTTAAACCATTTACAATTCCTAAAGAAAGGAAACACTATGAAGTCTTACCAAGCCGTCTACCAAATTCTAGCAAAAGAAACCGATTATATCAGCGGAGAAAAAATTGCAGAAGAACTATCACTGAGCCGAACATCGATATGGAAAGCCATCAAGCGTCTAGAACAAGAAGGCATTAAAATTGATAGTATCAAAAACAAAGGATATAAACTGGTGAATGGAGACCTTATTCTTCCAGAACTTCTAGAAGAAAATCTTCCAATTAAAATCAGTTTTAAACCCGAAACAAAATCAACACAACTCGATGCAAAAGAAGCAATTGATTTAGGGAATGAAGCAAACACCCTCTATCTAGCTTCCCATCAAACAGCTGGCCGAGGCCGTTTTCAACGTTCTTTCTACTCCCCACAAGGTGGCATTTATATGACCCTCCATCTTAAACCAAATCTTCCTTACGACAAATTACCATCCTACACACTACTTGTAGCTGGAGCTATCTACAAAGCCATTAAGAACCTAACTTTAATAGATGTCGACATAAAATGGGTCAACGATATCTACCTCAAAAATCATAAAATTGGAGGAATCCTCACTGAGGCAATGACCTCTGTAGAAACAGGCTTAGTCACAGATATCATTATTGGGGTAGGAATCAACTTCACTATTCAAGATTTCCCACAAGAATTAAAAGAAAAAGCTGCTAGCTTATTTAAATCACCAGCACCCATAACAAGAAATGAATTAATCATAGAAATCTGGCGTGCTTTCTTAGAAACGCCAGCAGATGAGTTATTATACCTATATAAAAAACAATCATTCGTTCTAGGAAAAGAAGTTACTTTCACACTAGATCAAAAAGACTACAAGGGACTTGCTAAAGATATCTCAGAAAATGGAAAACTTTTAGTTCAATGTGATAACGGAAAAGAAATCTGGCTTAATAGCGGAGAAATTTCACTCAAGAGTTGGAAATAAAATAACACAATTATAAAGCTCTATAATATCTGTAGTGGGTAAATCCCCTATGGATATTATGGAGCCTATTTTGTTGTAGAAAAAAAGTCCCATATGACCTATAATGAAAAGCGATCAAACAACTCATTAGAAAGATTCATATGGAACAATTACATTTTATCACAAAATTACTAGACATTAAAGACCCTAATATCCAATTTATGGATATCATCAATATGGATGCTCACAAAGAAATCATCGCTAAACTGGATTACGATGCTCCATCTTGTCCTTATTGTGGAAGTCAAATGAAAAAATATGACTTTCAAAAACCGTCTAAGATTCCTTACCTCAAAACGACTGGTATGCCTACTAGAATTCTATTTAGAAAGCGTCGTTTCAAGTGTTATCATTGCTCGAAAATGATGGTCGCCGAGACCTCACTCGTCAAGAAGAATCATCAAATTCCTCGTATTATCAACCAAAAGATTGCGCAAAAGTTAATTGAAAAGACTTCTATGACCGATATTGCCCATCAGCTTTCCATTTCAACTTCAACTGTCATTCGCAAGCTCAATGATTTCCACTTTAAGCATGATTTTTCTCGTCTTCCTGAGATTATGTCCTGGGACGAGTATGCCTTCACTAAGGGAAAGATGAGTTTTATTGCACAAGATTTTGATAATCTCAACATCATCATTGTTCTTGAGGGTAGAACACAAGCTGTCATTCGTGATCACTTTCTTAAATATGATAGAGCCGTCCGATGTCGAGTGAAAATCATTACTATGGATATGTTTAGCTCTTACTATGACTTAGCTAAACAGCTTCGCTTTCGAATTTCTAGGCTCAGGCTGAAACAGTCTCCCAGACTGTTTCACTCCCATGTGCTAAAATCGTTCTAGATCGATTTCACATTGTACAACACTTAAGCCGTGCTATGAGTCGTGTTCGTGTCCAAATCATGAATCAATTTGAGCGAAAATCTCATGAATACAAGGCCATCAAGCGTTACTGGAAACTTATCCAGCAGGATAGTCGTAAACTCAGTCATAAGCAATTTTATAGTAAAATGAACCAAAAATAGTACAGAATATGGTATAATCTTCTTATGGCATATTCAATAGATTTTCGTAAAAAAGTTCTCACTT